>JAFVCR010000154.1 GCA_017479035.1 Kiritimatiellia bacterium
CGCTGCGCTTCACCCCCGTCTGTAATCTTATCGCCGCTTCGCGGCTTAAAAACTTTGTGAACTTCGTGGACTTCGTGTGAGGCGTTATGCTCTGCCGCCCGGGTATTTCCGCTAGGCTCTGGAGAGGTATCAAAGCCGCAAACGAACTGGCAAGGAGATGGCTGAGAGATATAAAGTATCGATAGATGAGATATAAAGTATCGATACTTTCGGCAAGAAGTATCGATACTTTTGGGTGAAAGTATCGATACTTTTAACTCAAAGTATCGATACTTTGCATCTCGCAGAGCGCGAAAGCGCCATTCGCGACACCCGGGAGGGACCGCCGATTTATGCTCTTCGCGCATTGCACGAGCGCGCGGAATATGATATAATGGCTTCACTATGAATATCGTTATACTTTTGGGGGCTCCTGGCTCCGGCAAAGGCACCGTGGCGGGGGCTCTCGCGGCGGAAAACCAGAATCTCAAGCACGTTTCAAGCGGCGACCTGCTGCGCGGTGCCGTGGCTAAAGGCACAGACGCGGGCAAAGAAGCCAAAGAATACATGGAAGCGGGCAAACTCGTCCCCGACGCTCTCATCGCAAAGATGATTGCCGACGTGGTGGCGGAAACTTCCGGCAACACGACCATGCTCCTCGACGGCTTCCCCCGCAACGTTGCCCAGGCAGAAATCCTCGCGGAAACCGCCACCAATGCCGGCGCAACCATCAAAAGCGCTGTCCTCATCGACGTTCCCGACTCCCTCATCCAAGATCGCATCGCCGGCCGCCGCACCTGCCCCAAATGCAAGGCCGGCTACCACGTCAAGAACCTTCCCCCGAAAGTCGAAGGCAAGTGCGACCATTGCGGCGAGGCGCTCGTAATCCGCAAGGACGACAACCCCGAAACCGTCAAGGATCGTCTCGCCGTCTATCATGCGCAGACCGAGCCGCTCATTGCCTACTACAAGGGCAAAGGCCTTCTCAAGACCGTTGATGGAGTAGGCTCAATCCCCTCCATCGCTGCGGCATTCCTCGCTGCGATGTAATACTCGCCAAGCGGCATGAGCGGCGGCGTTTCCCCATCGGGAATGCCGCCGCTTGCTTTACTGCGCCCTTTGCAAAACGGGTGCACAAAAGAAAGCGAGGAAATTGAATTTGTTTGCGTTTGCCGCGCGATTGTGGTAGTATTGCGCCAAACAATCGAGCAGCCATGAAAGTAGATATAAAGACAAAACAGGAAATAGACCTCATGCGCGAAGCCTGCCGCCTGACCGCCGAAGTGCGCGATCTCGCGGCGGCAGCCGTCCGCCCGGGCGCGACTACTGCGGACATAGACGCCGTGGTGAGGAATTTCTGCAAGGAGCGCAAAGTCGCCGCAAGTTTCCTCGGCTACGAGGGCTACCCCGGCGCGCTGTGCGTCTCGATAAACGACGAAATAATCCACGGCATCCCCTCCCCGCACCGCATGATAATGCCGGGCGACCTAGTGAAGGTGGACGTGGGCGTATGCAAACACGGCTTCAATGGCGACACCGCCCGCACCGTGGCCGTGGGCGTGACAGATCCCAAACTGCTCGACCTCGTTGAGACCACCAAAAAATGCCTCGCAGCCGGCATCGCCGCCGCCGGCCCTGGAGTGCATCTGGGCGACGTCGGCGCGGCGATACAGGAAGTTGCCGAATCAAAAGGCTACGGCGTGGTGCGCGACTACATCGGCCACGGCGTGGGCCGCACGATACACGAAGATCCCCCCGTCCCCAACTACGGCAAACGCGGCAAGGGCTTCATCCTCAAACCCGGTATGACGATCGCTATCGAGCCGATGATAACGCTCGGCACTTACAAAGTGGACGTGCTGGAAGACGAATGGACTGTTGTCACGCGCGACGGCTCAATGGCCGCGCACTTCGAACATACCGTCCTTATTACCGACGACGGCGCGGAAATTCTCACCCTCCCTGCCGACTATCCCTGACATGTGGCAGCATGAACCGCAGCGCATGCCGCTGCGTTTAACACGGTATGCAACGCAATGAAACAAGATCGGCTTTCACGCTCATCGAGATGATGTGCGTGGTGGCGGTCTTGGCCATTGTAGCGTTGCTCGCCGCCGGACGCGGCACGCGTATTGCCAATCGTGCACGCCGCACCGCTGCCATTGCGGACATGGAGGCGATACGCGCCGGATTCATGGATACCGGGTACGGCCTGATGCACGATTGGGAAACGTTGCCCGGATTCTCTCCGGCCACATTGCGCATTGCAAATCTTCTCGCCTCCACCAACGTATGGGGATGCGCGCCCGGGGAATTGCTGCCCGTGCGCATCGATGGCGGCATCGTGCGCGCCGGCGTGGCGCAAGGGCGTTTCTTCACGGAATGGAACGAAGAGGCGCAGCGCGGCTGGCGCGGCGGCTATGTGAACGCGCCTAAAATCATCCCGTTCCCCGCATGCGATGAAGCAAAAAGTTTCTATCCCGCACTGGACGGCTTGCTACTGCCCGGCGAATGGAACGACCCTGCGCGTGCATCGGCATACGGCTTCACGGGCGAAGCCGCGATTGCAGACCCCTGGGGAAATCCGTATGTCCTGCAAGTGCCGCCGCCGCAAGCATGGACGAATGTGGCAACCGTTTCCGCAACGGAACGTTTCAAATACGCGCGCATCGTAAGTGCCGGGCCCGACGGCATCCTCTCCACTCCGTGCTTCCGCCCCAACGAAACGAACATGACGGAAACCGCATGGAACGCCATCACGCGCCGCATCTCGCGCCAGGCCGGCCGCGACGGCGGCAACGTGGCTTTGCGCGGAGACGACCTCGTGGTGTTCCTCCTGCGCAACGACATTGACGAAGGAGACGGACGATGAAAGCGCGCCTCGGTTTCACGCTCGTTGAAATGGCGGTGGCACTGGCCGTCCTCGCAATACTTGCGCACATCGTGGCAAACGGATTCAGCGCACCGCAAACACGCATGCGCGAAGCGAACGATGCCGCCGTCATAGACGCGGTGAAAGATGCCGCCGATCGTTTCCGCAACGACACCGGCCGCCTTCCGCGAGCGGTGAAAGATGCCGCAAACTCCAACGACGCACAGTTCGCCTCTTCGCTCACGTTGTGCGAACTCTGGCGCAAGCCGGACGATCTCCCCGAAGGAAATGTGATTGCCGCAACAAGCGAGAATCTGTGCGTTCCCGCATCGGAGAAGAACTCTCTTGCAGACAAAAACGTATTCGTGCGCTGCGGATGGTGCGGGCCGTATCTCGCGCTCAAGCACAATGCCGTGCGTCTGCGCGACGGCTACGGCAACCGCATGGAAAATGCGGATGAAGCAGGCGCGAACCATCTTTTTGCGGCATCTGGCGCGGCCGCAACGGAAGGCGAGGCCGTACGGCGCGTGAAATCCGGCGATGCGGAAAAAGGCCGCAGCACGGAATTGGCCGTGGATGGTGCGCTGCTGGTGGTGAACGTGGCAGTGGCGGATGCGAACGGAGCCGTGGCGGCGGCGAACGAAATGGACGGAATAAAATTGCGCTGGTACGCGCCGTGCGGCGGTGCTGTAACAGGTGGCGTGGTGGATGTGGTAAACTCGCCGGCGATCCTTGAAAATCTGCCGCCGTGCACGATTGTGCTGAAAGCGAAATCGTCCGTTTTTGAAAGCGCGCCGAAGAAAGTGGAGTGGCCCGTGCGCGGCGGAGCGACTGTAGACATGGTGTTGGGGAAATAGTTGCATGGGCAAAATCGTAACGATAGACACCGTAGCGGCTAATGCCGCGCGCGACATAGCCTCCGCGCTTGCCGGCGCAGAGAAAGGCGCAAAAGTCAAAATAGTATTTGCCGATTCGTTTGCGCGCCGCGCCACTCTGCCGGAAGCGCAAGTGCGCAATCTATCGCACGATGAACTTGCAGCGGCACTGTGCTACGAACTGGAACCGTTTGGTGCGCTGCCGCCCGCCGATGCCGTCACGGGTGTTCGCAAAGAGGCCGCATCCGCGCCATCGCAAGCGGCGTTTTCCGTAGCGCAAGTGCCGCGCACGGCGTTCGATGCCGCACGCGCGGCGGTGGCAAATGCCGCTTGCATTTTCTCCGGGGCGGAATCTGCAGACGGCATACCTCTTGGCGACGCTTCGCCGGAACGCGCGGCAAGGAAATTCTCAAGCGTGCATTGTATGCTGCTGGCGGCGTTTGCTGTGCTGCTGGGAACAGCGTGGGACTGGTATGGATACTCCAATGAACTTGCCGCGCGTAAGCGCGACGTGGCCGAGCGAGAAGCATTGCAAGCGCGCATCGCCGGCGAACGCCGCGCAGAGCAGGATGCCACCTCCAAACGCGAGAGCATAATGCAAGAGCGCATCGAAACGCTGGCCGTGCAGAAACGCGCGGCTGCGTTGCGCGCGGCTGCTGCGGAACTGCTGGGCGCGGCTGCTGCGGCATGCGGAGAGCGCGCGGTGGTGCGCGAAATCGCACCAACAGACGCTGGCGACGGTGCATTCCTTGCAATGAAGATTTCCGCAGTGAGCCTTTCGGCGAACGATGCGTCGCAAGCGATGATGCGGCTCGATTCGATTCTTACGCCAAAGGGATGGCACGTGGCCACGGAGGATGTGGCGAACGATGGCGCATCGTGCCGCTTTGCTTGCGTGTGCCGTTTTGCGGGCGATGCCGCAGGGGAGGGCAATGATGATTGAAGTCCGCAAAAAGGATGTCATTTTCGCGGCGATCGTATTGCCGGCGGCGGCAGTGGCATTGTATGTGTGGCTGTGGCGGCTACCCGCCGCAGAAGAGATGGACGGCCTTGCACGGCGCAGCGCGCAACTTGTGCTGCAAGACGAATTCCCCATGCGCATGCGCAATGCGCAGGAACGCCGTGCAGAGGCGGAAGCGGCACTCGCTGCCGCGCAAGCGCTCGCGCCTGTGGAAAGATTGGTGGAGGGCACTCCTTCTGCGCGGCTTGCGGAACGGCAGCGGGAGCTCTTTGCATTGTTCGCGGTGAACGGTGCGCGGGTCGTGGCAAGCAAATCGTTCCCGGAGAGCCGCAGCGGCAGGATGCACGATGCGATTGCCGCCACTGGCGTGCGGAGCGAACCCGTGCGAATGCTCGTTACGGTGCAAGCGTCCTATACCGCGCTGCGCAACGCGCTTGATGCAATGGTGCGTGGCAAATGCGCGTTTTTCCCGGAGACGCTCTCATTCAAAGCAGCCGCACCGGAGAAATGGGAGATAGCGATATGGCTTTGAACAACCTTCTCCTTGAAAGGCTTTTCGCATACTGCGAAGGACTCTCTGCAAGCGACATTCACCTCGGTGCTGGCGTGAAGCCGCGCTTCCGCGTCCAAGGCCGGCTTGAAGAATGCGGAGAATTCCCCGCGCTGGACAGCGAAATGGTGGATGCCGCCGCCATGACGCTGGGGCTCACTACTCTGCCAGTGGGTTCGCCCGATGGAGCGGAACGCATACGCATGCACCTCCTCGAGCGCGGCGCGATGGACGGCGCGATCACCTCCCCCACCGGCGCACGCTACCGCTTCAACATCTACAGGGAAAACTCCCGCACGGCAGTGGCTCTGCGCCGGCTCGACAGCGGCTTCCTCCCGCTCGAGAAACTTGGCATACCGCTGCGCATGGAAAACTTCTGCTCCTGCCGCGATGGGCTCGTCCTCGTTACAGGCCCCGCCGGCAGCGGCAAATCCACAACCCTCGCAACACTAATCGACCGCATAAACCGCACGCGCAAAGGGCACATCATCACCATTGAAGACCCCGTTGAGCATCTGCACGAGAGCAAACTTTCGCTAGTGCGCCAGCGGCAGATCGGGCGCGACGCGGCAAGTTTCCATGCCGCGCTGGTGGAAGCCCTGCGGCAGGATCCAGATGTAATCTTGATGGGGGAGTTGCGCGAACTTGCCACGATCCGCACGGCGATCACCGCAGCGGAAACCGGGCACCTCGTATTCGCCACGCTACATGCGGGCGATGCCGCAGGCGCGGTGGAGCGCATCACGGGCGTGTTCCCGGCGGAAGAGCAAACTGGCATCCGCCAGCAATTGGCGCTTGTGCTGCGCGGCATACTGGCGCAACGTCTGCTGCCGGGCGTGGCGGAGGGTTCGCGCATCGCCGCATGCGAACTTTTGGTGAATACCACAGGCATTGCAAACATCATAGCCACAGGGCGCACCACGCAAATATACTCCGCAATCGAAACAGGCGCGAAGGACGGCATGGTGACGCTTGAAGCGTCCCTCGCGGAACTTGTGGGCAAAGGCAAAATAACGGTGCGCACGGCACTAGCCGCCGCGCGCAGCCCGGAGAATCTGGCCAAACGCCTTTCGTTGCAGTAACGCCGCGCAGTGCGTGGCGGTCACGATGCGGCGGCGAGAAGTTCCTTGGAATAAGGATGCACGGGTGATTTGAAGAACGCCGCAGGATCGGTGGATTTCTCCACGATGCGCCCGTTCTTCATCACGCAGAGCCGCGTGGCCATTTG
Source organism: Kiritimatiellia bacterium (assembly GCA_017479035.1). Classification (GTDB taxonomy): domain Bacteria; phylum Verrucomicrobiota; class Kiritimatiellia; order RFP12; family UBA1067; genus RGIG5050. The sequence continues at coordinate 6,466 of JAFVCR010000154.1, forward strand.
CGAGACCACGCCCATGTCGTGCGTGATGAACAAAACGCCGTTCTTGTTGCTGCAAAGGCGTTTCATCAACCGCAGCACCTGCGCCTGAACGGTCACGTCGAGCGCGGTGGTGGGTTCGTCGGCAATGAGCAGATCGGGCTCGAGCATCAGAGCCATTGCTATCATCACGCGCTGGCGCATGCCGCCCGAAAGTTCATGCGGAAGCGCCTTCAAGCGCAGTTCCGGCTGCGGTATGCCAACTTTCTCGAGCCATTCCAGTGCCATCGCGCGGGCGGCCGCCTTGGAAATGTCTCTATGCAGAAGCACCGTTTCCATCAACTGGTCGCCCACATTGTGCAACGGCGAGAGCGCGTCCATCGGATCCTGGAACACCACGCCGATTTTCGCGCCGCGTATGTGGCGCAGTTCCTTGACGGGCATTTTTACGAGTTCCTGCCCGTCAAGCCATATTTCGCCGCCGGTGACGTGCGATGGCGGGGACGGCAGAAGACGCGGAATAGACATTGCAACCGTGGATTTTCCGCTGCCGGATTCTCCCACGAGGCACAGCGTCTCGCCCCTGTCCAGCTCGAAAGAAACGCTCTCTGCGGCGGTGTGCAAATCGCCTTCGTCGTTTTCAAAGGCCACGGAAAGATTCTTGACTTCCAAAAGCATGGCATCACTCCAAATGGGATTTGCGGCGCGGGTCGAAAGCATCCCGCAGACCTTCGCCGATGAGGACCGCGAGGAACATCACGAGGAACAGCGTCCCGCCCGGGAACACCACAAGCCACCACGCCCAGCGGAACTGCTGCGCTTCGTTCAGGAGTTCGCCGAGAGACGGTGTAAGCGCGGGCAGACCGAATCCGAGGAAGTCGAGCGCGGCGAGCGAACCTATCGCGCCCATCAACAGAAACGGGAAGAGCGTGACAAGCGGCGTGAGCGCGTTCGGCAGAACGTGCTTGAAGATTATGCGCGGCGCGGAAAGCCCTTGGCATTTGGCCGCCTCCACGAACGGACGCGAACGCAGCCGCAGGAATTCGGCGCGGACGTAGTAGGAGACGAGTATCCAGTTGAAGAGCGCATAGCAGATAAGAAGCGTGGTGAAACTGCGCCCGAGCGTCGCGCCGATGAACACCATGATGTAGAGGAACGGCAGCGTTGACCAGATTTCGGTGAAACGTTGGAAGCATATATCCACCACGCCGCCGAAGTATCCTTCTATGGAACCGATGACGACGCCGCCGAACATTGCCCAGAACGTAAGGACGAAGCCGAACAGAAGCCCGATGCGCAAGCCGTGAACCACGCGGGAATATACGTCGCGTCCGGCGGAGTCGATGCCGAAAGGATGCCCCTTTACGGGGCGGAACGGCCATGCCACGGGGTCTTTGACCTCCTCGCGGGAGAGGGTTTTGGGTGGAGTTTTCGGTTTCATGAAAACGTGCGTGTAGCCGCTTTCGGGATGCTCCGTGCGCACGATGTCGTATTCGGATTCATCCACGTTTTGCGGGCCTTCGTAGCCGAAGATGGTGCCGTCCGAAGCAATGTTGTAGCGCACCGTGCGGATGTCGAAGGTTTCGTCCACGCGCACCGTGCGGTATTGCTCGAAGTCGTCGGGGTTCAGCACTGGCTGCGGCCCGTCCGGGCATAC
>JAFVCR010000155.1 GCA_017479035.1 Kiritimatiellia bacterium
CATACTGGAGCTATGGAACCCATTACACTTATCTATTCAGTACCGCGTTGCGCCGGGTTGCAGGCAATGATTGCGGTTTGCGAGAAACGCCAGGGTTCGTGCAGACAGCCTCATTCCCCGCACTGATGACGGGTGCTTCAAATCTATATTTCAATTTTGGCGACAATTCCGCAGCGCCGGAGGACTTCGCAAACATGCGCTACAGTCCGTTTCTCGACATGTGCGATGCAACGCAGCCAAAATGCATCGAAAAAAGTTTTACGTGGGCGAGCTGCAATACAAATTTCCCGCTCGCCGTGCAGAAGAATGGCAATGCGTACGTTGGCACAATAGGTGCACTGGCATCACGCGGGCATGGCCACATGGATGCAGGTTCATTCGTGTATGACAAGGATGGCGTTCGCTGGGTGATGGATCTTGGCATGGAAGAATATTCTCACGTCGAGGCTGCGGGAGTGGATTTGTGGGACTCTTCGCAAGACGGCGAGCGCTGGAAACTTTATCGCCTATGTGCACAGGGGCATAATACTCTAACCCGTCCTGGCGAACCGCACGAGGTGGCAGAATCGGCAAAACTTTTATCGCTGGAAGAACTTGAAGATGGTGCATCCCGCAGCACATGGGACTTGCAAAACGTCCTCGGCGGCGGCACTACTGCCAGACGTACTTTTACGCTGCACGGCGATGGAGCCCTCTCGATTGAAGATGCCCCATCTGGCGGTGAAGTTGAGTGGACCGTGCACACGTCTGCGGCTGTCGATGTGGAAGGGGATGGGATTGTGTTGCGCAGCGGCGGCAAGAGCCTTGCTATTATAGCAACTCCGGCGGTGGAATGGCGCATCGAACCTGCGAAAGGTTCACATCCCGCCGATAGCGCAAACGATGGAGTCACGCGAATATCGTGCCGATTTTCGGCACCAATGGAATTTCGTTTCCAGTGATCGTCAGTTCGTGGCCTTGCCTAGCGACATAAGGCATTCCGTCACAATGCCACCGGCGGACAACCTGCGCGTGCCATTCTCGGTAAATAGTTTCCCTGCAACAGGCACTGCTTCCAACGCGGCGTGATCTGCCGGATCGGGAGCGTTCACGGTGACATCCAGAAATTCGCCGTTCACACGCACTGCCGCCGCGCCTTCACCGGCAACAAACGCGCACACGGTATCGTCGTCGCTTGCGGGATATGTCAATTTCAGTGCCGCTCTTGCAAGACGCAATTTGCGGGATATTGCACAGTAGCGGCCGTCCGCCGAAAAAACAGCCACCACGGCGCTGTCGCGACCGTCGCCCTTCTGGAGCACTACCGTGCGCGGCGACTTCTCCACTTTCTTTGCTCCGGGATGGTTGAACACCATCATTGCCTCTTTGTCGACGCTGGGATACAGCAGCACCACTTCAAGTTCATCCTCTTCTTCCGGCACGTCGAATGCAGCCCATCGCAGAGGCTCGCTCGTGCGCATCTCGCCAAACATCTGCGAGAGTTTTTTCTGCGCCATTCCCATCAAGAACATAGGCAGCATTGCATTGCCCACCGTTTTCGAGAATATCCCGTTCTTTTCGCCGAGTTGCTGCCACGATGCGGTCGTCCCGTACCACACGAGTTTGTGGTTTTGCGCTTCCACCGCCGATGCGCGCAGTGCGCAAATTGCAACCAAAGCCGCCAACAATGTCTTTTTCATTTTGCATACTCCGTTGTGCGGAGCTCCCGTATCACAGTCACCCGTATCTGCCCGGGGAAACGAATCCGCGAGGAAATTTCGCGGCATATCGCACGCGCCGTTTCGCTTGCGGCGAGGTCTCCCACTTTGGATGGATCGACCATCACGCGCAAATCGCGCCCCGCCTGCACCGCAAACGCCTGCGTCACTCCGTGATGCGCCTTTGCTATCGCTTCCACATCCTGCACGCGCTGTATGTATTCGCCAAGCGTCTCCTGGCGGGCGCCCGGTCTTGCGCTGGATATTGCATCCGCCGCCGCCACAATCGCACCCACTACGCCGCCATCTTCCTTGCCCTCGCCATGATGCGCGGCAACCGCTTTGCATACCACTTCGCCCTCGCCGCGTTCCCGCAGAAACTGCGCACCCAGCGCCGCATGCGCACCTTTTTTGTCCGCCGTGAGCACCTTGCCTATGTCATGCAGGAATCCCGCGCGCCGTGCAAGCGTGGCATCCGCACCCATTTCCGATGCGATAGCCCCCGCCAGCAACGCCACTTCCACGCTATGGCGCAACACGTTTTGCGAATACGAAGTGCGGAAGCGCAATGCACCCATTGTGCGCATGATTTCCGCCGACAGTCCAATCACGCCCACCTCCGCCGCAGCCTCGCTTGCCGCCTCGCGATTCTCCTTCAATACCGCTTCGCGGCACGCCGCCACGGTTGCTTCGATCGACGATGGATGTATGCGCCCGTCGGCGACCAATGCCTCCAACGCTTTCTTTGCCACTTCGCGCCGCAGTGCGTCGAACGAACTCAACGTCACCGCGCCAGGTGCATCATCCAGCAGCAGGTTCACACCCGTTGCCGCTTCAAACGCTCTCACATTGCGCCCGCCCTGCCCCACGATGCGGCCTTTCATTTCCTCGTTAGGCAGCGGAACGGTTGTTGTAGTCATTTCTGCAATATGATCTATCGCCGTGCGCCGCAACGCGTCCGCAACGAGTTTCTGCGCTCGCTCTTCCGCCTCGTCGCGCGCATTCTCCTGTGCGCGCCTTGCGAACGTATCGATGTCTTCGCGCAACAGTTCGCGCTCCTCGTCAAGGATAGTCCGCTTGGCCTCTTCATGCGTCATGCGTGCGAGTTCTTCGAGTTTTGCAACCGCTTCGGCTTTCTTTTCCTCGATTTCCTGCGCATCGCGTTTCGCCTGCGCCTTTGCGTCTTCGAGCGCGGTGGCTTTTTCGTCTAGCTGCGCCGAACGCTGTTCCAGCGAATCCTTGCGTTCGTCGAGTTTGGCTTCTCTCGCGGCAAGCCTTTCCTCCGCCTGTGCAAGTTCTTTTTTCTTGGCCTCGGTGGAACGCTCGAACTCTTCCCGCGCCCTCATCACCTCGGCCTTGGCCATGAGATCTGCTTCCTTGAGCCGTGCCTTGGCTTCCGCCTCGGTCTCATCGAGCCTCATGCGCATCTTTTTCTCTATCGCTTCCGCCTGCCACCGCCCCACAAGCCCGCGCAACGCATAGCCTAGCAACAGCCCCGCCACGATAAACGACACTATCGCCATGAGCGACGACACATCGCTCATGTCCTGCCATTCGCTTGCCGACAGCGCAAATATCATCCAGTTTCCCAAAGCCACCGCCTTACATCTGCGCCTTCAAAAGCGCGATTTCCGATTTCAGCAATTTTACCTCCGCCCGCAACTTCGCCAGCATCTTTGGTGCAAGCGTTATCGCCGCGAGCTCTTTCATTGACGTGGCCGGCGTCCCGATCACATATTTTTGCGTCCCGTCAAGCGACTGCGGCACACCCGCCTGCGGCCCCACCTGCACGCCGTCTGCTATTTTTATGTGCCCGGAAATCCCCGCCTGCGCCCAAATCAGGCATCCCGTGCCTATCTGCGTAGATCCTGCCACGCCCGCTTGCGCAATGATGCCGGAATACCCCGCCACTTTTACATTGTGCCCGATCTGCACGAGATTGTCGATCTTCGTATGCGGCCCGATGTAAGTGCGCCCTACGCGCGCGCGATCTATAGTAGTATTGGAGCCGATCTCCACGTTGTCGGCAATCTCAACTACGCCCAACTGCGGAATCTTCTCGATCTTCGGCATGCCGCCCTCGAACGTGGTAGAGTATCCGTAGCCGTCGCCGCCAAGCCTTACGCCGCAATGTAGAATCACGTTTCTGCCGAGAACGGTGCCCTCACGCAGCGTCACTTGCGGATAAATATGCGTCTTGGCACCCACCTTGCAACGCTCCCCAATGAACACCTGCGCCTCTATCACGGCACCATCGCCAATCTCTGCACCGGCTTCTATCACGGTATACGCGCCAATGTGGACATCTGCGCCGATCTTTACCCCGGGTGCCACTATAGCCGTAGGGTGGATTCCCGCAGCACGCTCCGGCGGCGGCGGCGCAAAAAGTTCCGCAGCCACCATGCAGGCCGTATCGGGGTCTCCAACGCGGATTATCGTGCACGGCGCGCCGCTTTGCCAGTCGCGCGGCAGCAATATCGCGCTCGCTTTCGTCTCCGCCACCAGTTTTGCGTGCTTTGCGTCTTTGCAGAACGAAACTTCCCCTGCGCGAGCCTCCTCAAGCCCCGCACAGGCAAAGAGTTCTACATCTTCTCCCTCAACCGTTCCGCCAAGCCTTACCGCAAGTTCTCCAGCCTTCATAAATCATCGCCTCCAGATTTCCATGTCATTATACCACATATCCGCCGTGCACGCCACAAAAAACGCAAAAAATGTGAGATTGGATTTCCCTTCGCCGCCCGCAGACCACGCAAAAACGTGCGCGAGGACGAGAAGGGGGCTCTGCTCTATCTCTCAACCACGCAAGCCTAGTCTCCGCAAGAGCCAAGCCTAGTCTCTCGGAGCGGCTAGCCTAGTCTCTTGCAGAAGCAAGCCTAGAGACTTCATCGTCAGACTAGGCTCGCCGTCCTTTGCCTCAAGGCAAGGCAGGTATTTGGACGGGACGGACGATATTTTCCGTGTTCCGGCGCAAATATCACGTCCAGAAGGGGTCTGAATGCCGTAAAACCACATTCGTTGCGTCATTCGGCCAGTGACGACAAAGAGTCTACAATTTGCCATATTTGGTGTTTATTGCACAAAAATGCCCATTCTTGCAAACTTTCCGCAAAATCTGTGCGTAACGTATTGCTAGAAAAGCAGTTGACTATGATTTAATGCTTGCATTGTGGCAATTATTATGGTATAATACGCGGCGTTTTCACGAACAATTCGGGCGTGGCGCAGCGGTAGCGCAGTTGACTGTTAATCAATTGGTCGCTGGTTCGAATCCAGCCGCCCGAGCCATTTTTTTAATGGCAGATTTTTCGGGCTTATAGCTCAGTTGGTTAGAGCACTTCCTTGACATGGAAGGGGTCAGAGGTTCGAATCCTCTTAAGCCCACCATCCTTGATTTGCGTAAGCCTTTCTCTTTAGTGTATATCTGCGACTAAAAACATATTTTCCAGCCCGTGGCGAGAGAAAATCCGCCATTTGTCATAACTGTGATTATGCGACAACATGTATTCGCTTCCAGTCCACCGTCATTTGGCATTGATTGCAACAATTGCACGTTGTTTTGCGGATTTTACTGTTGACGGTATTTGGGAAACAATGTAGTATCGAGCCACAGTAAAATTTGGAGAAAACTATTATGAAGCAAGGTTGGCGATGGTATGGCACGAACGATGCGATTTCTCTCAAGGAAATTCGCCAGGCGGGCGTGACCGATGTCGTGGCGGCTCTCTACGAACGCAAATGCGGAGACGTATGGCCCGTTGAGGAAATCAAAGCGCGCCAGGAAGCCGTACGCAACGCCGGGATGGAATGGAGCGTCGTGGAGTCCGTTCCCGTCCATGAATCCATCAAGAAACGTAGTGCGGGCTACAAGAAGTATATAGAAAATTACAAACAAACCATGCGCAATCTCGCGGAATGCGGCATCAAAACAGTCTGCTACAACTTTATGCCGATTCTCGACTGGACGCGCTCGAATCTCGAAAAGGAGTTGCCGGATGGCTCGACGGTGCTGGAATATGATGACGTGGCCGTGTGTGCGTTCGATCTTTTCCTGCTGAAGCGCAAAGGTGCAGAGAAGGATTATCCGGCCGATGTTGTGAAACGGGCAAAAAAAGAATTTCCAAAATGGTCTTCTGCAAAGAAAAAGACCGTTTCCGATTCCATTCTGCTGGGATTGCCCGGCACTGTGGACGATCTGACCATCGAAGAATTCCGTGAGCAACTCAAGGCATACGCCAATATTGACGACAAGAAACTGCGCGGCAACCTTTACAAGTTTCTCAACGAAATAGCCCCTCTATGCCAGGAGTTGGGCATCAAAATGGCAATACATCCCGATGATCCTCCGCGTCCGATTTTTGGGCTGCCGCGCATTCTTTCCACGGAGGCGGACATCCTTGAAATGTATGAAAAAGTGCCATACGAGAATATCGGCCTCACGTTCTGTACTGGGTCGTTGGGCGGCAATCCGCTGAACGATGAAGTGCGTATTTTCAAGGCCGCCGCAAAGCGCATACATTTTGTGCACTTCCGCAACGTGGTCTATTCCGAAGGTCGCACGTTTAACGAATCCCCCTGCCATCTCTCCGGCAAGGTCGACATCGCCCGCTTGATGAAACTCCTCATCGAAGAGGAAAACCGCCGCGGCGAACAAATTGTGGTGCGTCCCGATCATGGCCGCTTCATGGAAATCGACAAGAACCGCAAATGTTACGCCGGCTATTCCTACGGCGGGCGTCTTGTGGGGCTTGCCGAATTGCGCGGCCTTGAATATGCACTCAAGCATACCGATGACGTAGCCGGCAAAGTGATTGTTTTCACCGGTGCGACGGGTGTCCTCGGAACGACTTTGGTGGAAGATCTCCTCTCCCACGGTGCAAAGGTTGCTATATGCGGTTTGAAACTTGCGGATGCAGAGACTGCCGTTGCGGCAATGGCTAAAAAAGGCTACACTGATGCGTTGCCGATCGAGATGAACGTCCTCGATCGTGCATCGGTGGAAGCCGCTCGCGATGCCGTATTGAAAAAGTGGGGACGCGTCGATGTTCTCGTTAATGCGGCTGGCGGCAACCATCCCAATGGCACCTCCCCTGCCGAGCAAATGACGAAGGATGTAAAAATCGAAGACACGTTCTTCGGCCTTGACATGGCCGGTTTCGAGTTCGTGAACAAATTGAACTTCATCGGCACGTTGATTCCTTCACAGGTTTTCTGCAAAGTAATGGCCGACAACGGCGGCGGATCTGTTTTGAATTTCTGTTCTATGGCCGCTTATCAACCCATGACAAAGGTAGCGGCATACGCAGCGGCCAAGGCCGGCATCATGAACTTCACAATGTGGCTCGCCACGCATCTTGCGCCGATGAATATCCGCGTAAACGCCCTTGCGCCGGGATTCTTCATCACCAACCAAAACCGCTTCCTCCTCCTCGAAAAGGATGAAAAGACCCTCACGGCGCGCGGCAATAAAGTCATCAATAAAACGCCCATGCGCAAATTCGGTGAACCGAAAGATCTCTGCAGCGCAACGCGTTTCCTTCTCTCGGACGAATCGTCCTTCGTGACCGGCGTGACCTTGCCCGTGGACGGAGGCTTCGTTGCCTACTCCGGCGTTTGACCGGCATGCCGAATTGCTGCGAACAATGCAACGGCGGGAGTGATCCTCCCGCCGTTTGTACTACTAAACATATATATACCTCCTTGTATAACCTATGCGCCACCTCCCCTCTTTCGAGTCCGTAGTTTAATTATGCTATACCGCATTTCAATACCCGTGGAAAAATACTTGCACTCCCCTTCTCGCGCTCCATTCACCGCGCAACCAGTGATACGCGAAAGCCAGTCCAAGTAGTTGCAGCCGATGCTTCGCGCCCGTATGCACGGGCGGACATCCTATGATTTCCCGCACTGTGATCTCTTGTTGCGCCGCGTTGCCAGTGGTAGGAAGCATCTCCGCTTGCGGTAGTAACGGGCGTGTAGATGTCGGCGGTTGTCAAGTTAGCAAGATCGTTATTGTTCAAAACATCGCGGATCCATTCCCAAAGGACTCCCTGCAAATCATATATGCCCCATGCATTGGGCTTTTTGTTGCCTACTGCCAAATAGTAGCCCGTTCCACCATGCCAGACATATGTGGCGTAATCGTCCCAATTGTCTCCCCAGAAATACTCGCTGGTGCCGCCGGCGCGTCCGGCCACCTCCCACATGCGTTCGGTGGGCAGATCGAAGTTACGTCCGGTGAGCCCATTCAATCGAGGGAAGAAGTGCTCTGTGTCATTCTTGTTTGCGGAGATGTCCGCGCTTGTACCAGCACTGTTGCGCAATGAATTCCACGATACATTTCTCACTGCATCCGTACTCGTAGATGCCGTGCCGCCCATTACCTTGTTGTATTGAGCCACCGTAACATGATATATTCCGATATAGTAGCATGTACCGTCCGGAACGATAGCATTGTGGGGCGTGTTGTTTTCGATGTTGGCATGTCCTATCTTGTACGTTCCAGAATTTACTTTCCGCAAAACAAGTTTGGTGGTCTTGTATTCCGGCTTGTTGTATTTCTCGTTGGCGGCATCTTGCGTAGACATGGGTTCGTATGTTACGCTCCAATCATTGAGATCCACGATCATGTAATCGTCCATGCCGCCTTTGTAGACGTAGGGAGTCATCGTGCAATTTTCATAGCGCACGTTAAACGGCGGCTGCCATTGCGCAACCCAAGTAGACCCCTGCGATACTTTGAGGTCGTTCGTTATTACACCGATTTCTTTGCTCGCCGCGTCATACGCTTTGAACACCACGTAATACGTATTCTCCTCCGCAATGCCGGTGGAGGTATATGTTATGTCCACGGTATTTGTCCACGGATATTGTTGCTGGACGCTTGTTATCTCCACTACTGGAGCCGCGCCCAATCCCATTGCCGCAAGCGCGGCAACCATCAGTATCTTCTTCATTTTCGCATCTCCTTGTTGAGATGCGCCGCCGATGAAAACGGCGCATCCCGATTGTGTCTTTAACGAGGCACTAGCAAGCCCGAGATAAAACACAACAAGAATGCGCCGAATGTGATGGTGGCAAATCCACCATACACTTGACGCGTCCCCATACTCCGCTTCACCTCTGAAAATTGCTAGTTTTCGTTAAAAGCCAAATATGTGAACCACGTTCACCTGTTCCATCCGCACACCCGTGCGCTGAAACCATGCCTAGGCAATATCACATCGCCCAAGCGATAAAGAACATCTTTATAATATCACATTTCCGCCGCCTGTGCAAGCGAAATCAATGAATCGCAAATCGAATGCGTTGCGTCAGATGCGCGCCGGCGCGGCAATGCCGAGCAAATCGAGCCCCTTCGCCAATACGTCGCCGAAAAGCCGGCAAAGTGCAAGGCGGGACGAGCGCAACGGCTCCTCGCTCTTGAGAATCGGCGAACGCTGATAGAACGACGAATACGCCTGCGCGGTCTGGAAAAGATAGTCCGCAAGAACGCTGGGCTTGGCTTGCCGTGCAGCGCGTTCCACAGTTGCGCCGAATTGCAACAGTTGAAGAGCTAGCCGTTTTTCTTCCGGCGTGGATACCGCGAAAGCATCCGCCGTGCCAACAGCGCCAGCCTTGGCAATGAGCGAACACACTCGCGCGTGGGCATACTGGAGATACGGTGCGGAATTTCCTTCAAGCGCAAGTGCCTTGTCCCAATCGAAATCCACTGCGGTTGCCGGATCGTGCGAAAGATCGGCATATTTCACCGCGCCAAACCCGATCGCACGGGCAAGTTCCATGTCATCAGGTGTCGGCTCGGCACTCTTGTCATCCTTGCGGGAAAGGACGATTTCAAGCGCGCGCCTCACAGATTCCGAGAGCAGATCGTCCAATTTTATGAGGTTTCCTTCGCGGGTGGAAATCGCTTTGCCGCCAAAACTCATCAGCCCGAACGGGACATGGACAAGTTTCACATCCATGCCAAGTTTTGCGCAGATGATGAAGAATTGCTTGAAGTGCAATTGCTGGCGGTCGTCGGTGACGTATATGATAACATCGGGATGGTAATCCGCAATGCGCGAGCGCACGCATGCAATGTCGCTCGTGGTGTAGTTGAACCCGCCGTCAGACTTGCGCACGATGGCAATAGGCAGTCCTTCGGCATCGAAGCGGACTATAAGCGCGCCTTCGGACTCTTCTGCCATGCCGCGCTTGACAAGTTCCTCCACCACGTCCGCCATCATGGAGTTGTAGAAACTCTCGCCTCTCCACGTATCGAAATGCACGCCCAAAAGATCGTACATTCGCGTGAATTCATCAATGGAAATCTTGATGAACCTCTCCCACAGTGCATGGTTTGCGGCATCTCCCTGCTGAAGTTTCACCAGTTCTTCGCGGCATGCGTTTTTCCACGTTTCGTCTTCTTTCGCGCGCGTGGAGGATTTCACATACGCTTCTTCCAAATCCTTGACGGTGAGATTTTCGCGCTGCGCGTCTGTGAGGCATTCGCGATAGCCCTTGATGAGAATGCCGAACTGCGTGCCCCAGTCGCCGAGGTGGTTGTCCGCAATTACACGATACCCGAGCGAACGGTATATGCGGTCTATGGCATTACCTATGACCGTCGAGCGGATATGCCCGATATGCATCTGCTTTGCGGCATTGGGCGATGAATAATCGATAACGGCCGTCCGCCCCGCACCGGCTTGCGGGATGCCCAAATGCGCATCATCCGCCACCTTTGCCAATGAATCCGCCAACCATTTCTCCGCCACCGTGAGATTGATGAACCCCGGCCCTGCAATCTCCGCCTTCTCCAGAAATTCCGGCTTGCCCAACTGCGCAAGCACCGCTTCGGCGATTTTACGCGGCGGCAGATGGAGCGTTTTGGCGAATTTCAATGCATCGTTGCACTGGAAATCACCGAATCTGGCATCGGTGGCAGGCAGCACCGCCAACTGCGAAAAATCATTTCCCGGAAACGCCTTTTCAAACGCATCCTTCAAGCATTCCGTCAATTCCATAAAACATCCCTTCGTTTGCAGTGGCGCATAATGCCGCACAGGCATTTGCGCCGGTTGTGCCGCACGCCTATCGCACACCGCCGTTTTTGGCGGCGAGTTTTGCAAGGCGTTTCTCTCGAGACTTTTTCTGCTCCGGCGTATAGTGATCCACATACAAAATGCCGCTCAGATGATCCGTCTCGTGCTGTATCGCCCTTGCCAGAAAACCCTTCGCGGTCACCACCTGCATTACACCCGCAACATCCAGATACTGGCAAGTCACAGTTTCCGCGCGCAGAACCTCGCCGCTCATGTTCGGGAAACTCAAACATCCTTCCTTGCCCATGTTTTCGCCGGACGAAGCAAGTATCACGGGGTTGAACATCACAAGCGGCTGCACCACCTGCTTGTTGAACGCTTCCGTGGCGGCATCGTCTTCGCACCCGTCGGGGATGTCTATCACGCATACGCTCTCGCGCCGCCCCACCTGCTGCGCGGCAAGCCCCACCCCGCGCGCATCGTGCATCGTGGCTATCATCTCTTCCGCAAGATTGCGCAACTCCGGCGTGACGATCGCCACGGGAGACGCTTTCTCCCGCAGAATCTTGTTGCCGTATTTTACAATGTCAAGTGCCATCGTCTATATTCCGCTGGAACCGAACCCGCCCGCGCCGCGTTCGGTATCGTCCGCCTCGAATGTTTCGGCGATTTCCGCCCGCACTACGGGCGCAACCACTATCTGCGCGATCTTCATGCCCTTTGCCACGGCAAACGCCTCGTCAGAATAGTTCGCAAGGATCACCCCCACCTCGCCACGATAACCCGAATCTATCGTGCCTGGCGTATTGAGCACGGTGATGCCATGCTTCAACGCAAGGCCGCTACGCGGGCGCACTTGCGCTTCCGCATCGGGCGGCAGGATTATCTGCAGCCCCGTGTGCACCAATACGCGCCCGCGCGGCGGCACCACTACATCTTCGATGCTACGCACATCCATCCCGGCATCCCCCTCGTGCGCATAGGCTGGCAACACTGCATCCTGCGCCAATTTGCGGAAAAGAACCTTCATCGCAAAATGCTTCAGTCTTCTTCGTCCGCCACTTCTTCCACTTCGTTTATGGAAGCACCGCTATTGGTCTTGAGATTCATCCTCGCGAGATTCCACGTGCTCCAATTGCGGACGGTTTCGGAACCCTCGCCGCGAACCATAGCCGCACGGGTGGAAGCAAGCGTCATTGCCGCATCAAGCGCATTGCTTTCGCGCTCTTCCATGTAGACCACAAGCCCCCTCTTGGGGTTTGGCAGCGCGATGAACTCGCTGACAGCCCCCTTCGGCAGTTTCATAGCCGTGCGGTATACGTCCATCACTTCCGGGAACGGTTTTTCGGATCCCATGAGTTGCGTTACGCTGAACACCTGCTGTGTAGAGACGCTTGCCGCATCCGCAAACAACGCCTCGTCAAACGCCTTGCCCTGCGCAAATGCGCTCTTCGCCGGCTCGAGGGATTTCTCCACCGTTTCCTTGAACGTCTTTGCCTGCTTCTCTTTAAGAGCATCGCTGCGGATTGCATCTTTCGCTTCTTCGAACGAAGGAACATGCGCCGGCACCACGGTGTCGTATTCAACCACATACACGGCCTTCGGCGCACTCACCACAGTCCAGCGATTTTCTTCGTCAAGTTCGCCCGCCGCTTCGGCAAAACCTTTCGCACCCGGCGCAAACGACGAAACACGGCTTGTGGAATGCTGCTTGTAGGAACCATCCAGCGCAAACAACGGAGAGGTCTTCACTTCTTCGCCGAGTTCCTTTGCCAAATCGTCCAAGAACTTCGCACCCGTCCCCACGGCTTCTGCTGAACGCGCCGCGAAATCCTGCTCGTAGGCATCCACGGAACGCTCCAGTTGCAGTGCCTTCACGATTTCATCGCGCACATCCTCGATCGCTTTTGTCACCACGCCATTGGTGGTGGCGGTCTCGTAATCAGAGATGTTGTCTTCATAATACTGTTGGACATCGTCTTCTGCGATTTCAAACGTTGCAAGGCGTTCTGCGCCATCGGCCGGCACGCGAATGTAACGCACTGTGGCACAGTCCGCAAGTGCCAATAGATTGGTGTGCGCTTCGTAGTATGCCTTGAGGTCGTCATCCGTCACGGAGACCGCATCGGCGGTGGTGTTCGTGTAGGCGATCACCCGCACGGTGAACTTGTCCGTGGCATCCTGCAACGCACGGTCGAGCGCCACTTGAGAAACGAATCCGCCATCAGCCGCAATCGCAAGGTTCAACTTTGCAATGGAAATGTCGCGCCGTTTTTGCGCTTCGTAGCCCTCCGGCGTAAGATTCAGATGCTGCGCAAGCAACTCCTTGTAAGTATTGAAATTGAACTGGCCGTTGATTGTGAATTCGCGCCTGACCGCCTCGGCCACCTCCTCGTCCGTAGCCGTCAAACCAAGATCCTGCGCCGTGCGATATGCGGCAATCGCCTCCCATGCCGCCCGGTTCGTTTCCGCCTCGGAAATATCGCGTCCCTGCCGCCCCGCACTCCTGCGAATCTCTTGCTTGAGCGCATGGAATTCGTTGTTGCTCACAGGCTCTTCGCCAAGCGACCCCGCACCGTCCGTGCGCTGCTCCTTCGGGCTGCCGCCGGTGAAAAGGAAATCGAACGCGAAAAACGCCGAGATCGCCACTGCGAACGCACCCCATATCCACTTGTTGCGTATGAGACGGTTAAAATGATGTATGACCACTTTTTACTTCTTTCCTTGCCGTGTTTATTTTGCAAACGCCATCCCGCATTTCCGGGCGCGTCAGAACAAATCCTCTTCTTCTCCGCCGTCCGCCGCAGCGTCATCGTCGCCGCCGGCATCATCCCCCGCATCCTCACCGAGTTCTTCCTCGGAAAGATCAAGCGCGGTTGTGTCCTCCGCCTTGCCGGATGCCGCATCGCCAGCCACGTCCACATGCTGTTTCAAAACGAGCTCGCCGGAATTGACATTGTACAGCCCCTCCGCGAACACTCGCCTGTTCTGCATCTTGCCCTTCGCATCGAACGTAAGCGTGGATACGATCATCCTGTCCGCCGCCACGCTCCTTCTGCGGAATATCTTTACCGCGCACTTTGGCGTCACCTGATAGTCAAGTGCTTCCGCCACATCTTCGTCGGCATTCGTAACGTAATTCCTGCGCCGCTCTATGCCTTGGTCTATTTTCACCTTGTAGGTGCCCGTTTCGCCGCGCAGGAACGTCTCTAGATCGTCGCCGGTCGTGCGGATGCGTATTTTATCGGCGGCGGTCATCTCTGCAATATCGTAGTGTGCGCCGCGCAGGGATAGCGTCCCCGTCACCACGCGCACTATGGCTTCGTCGCCGTCGGCCGTGGTTTTGTATGCGTAAACACTCTCGCCGGTGAGATTGGTTACTTCAAAATGCGGAGCCGCCACCGTCATGGCACCCTGCGGCATGGTGCGCGGCATCGCCACGTCGATCGTCCCTGCGCGCAACACCACCGTTCTCTTCTGTTCGCCGATAGCCGCATTGCGCAATGCAAATTCGCCGGCCTCTTTGATGCGCACGTATGCGTCCTTGCCCAACTCGAACTCCGCTGCGGGCAAATCGGGCAATACCGCGCCGGTGCGCCTCGCCTTGAAAATCGCGCCCATAGGATAGTAACGGCCTTCTTCCACATTCTGCCAATCGCTCGCGCCCGGCCTCATTATCTGCACTTCCCCCTGCACCCGCGTGCAACGCACAAGCGCGTGGAACGGCTTTGCAGAGCGCTTGCCCTGCTCCGCCGCATTTGAAGCGGCCGTTGGGGCTTCGTCTTCCGCAACGGTCTCCGCCACCTGTTCTTCCGTGGAGGTCTCCTCGCCGGCGGCGGCTTCGTCCTCCAGAAAATCAAACTCGTCCTGCGCGAAAACCGCGCAGACGCAAAGGACTGTTCCGACGAATGCGGCCTGACGTATCTTGGCAACCATAAAACATCCTCCCTGGGAATAGGATAGCGTTATTATACAATTTTTTAACAGAAAACGCAAGAGCAAAGAAATCTCGCGATTTCGCTGCGGCAACATTTCACTTGCACCGATGGAGGAAATGTGGTATTATAAAAGCGTTCTTTTCCGCTTGGGCGATGTAACGTTGCCTAGGCATGGTTTCAACGCACGGGTGTGCGGATGGAACAGGTGAACGTAGTTCACATATTTGGCTTTAGTCGAAAACTTCCAAAATTTCTGAAGTAAAGCGGAGTATGGGAACGCGTCAAGTGTATAATAGGCATTCTATATACACGCTTTGGCGCATTCTTGTTATGTTTTACTTCGGGCTTGGAAGTGCCTCGGCTGAGACATAACGAAGGATGCGCCGTTTTCATCGGCGGCGCGTCTCAAAAGGAGATGCGAAAATGAAGAAGATACTAATGGTTGCCGCATTGGCGGCAATGGGAGCGGGAGCGGCTCCAGTAGTGGAGATTACAAGCGTCCAACAACAATATCCGTGGACGAATACCGTGGACATTACATATACGTCTACCGGCATTGCGGAGGAGAATACGTATTACGTGGTGTTCAAAGCGTATGACGCGGCGAGCAAAGAAATCGGCGTAATAACGAACGATCTAAAAGTGTCGCAAGGCTCTACATGGGTAGCGCAGTGGCAACCGCCATTCAACGTCCGTTACGAAAACTGCTCCATGATCCCCTACGTATACAAAGGCGGCATGGACGATTACATGGTGATCGACCTTGAAACGTGGCAGGTAACGTACGAGCCGATGTCCACGCAAATAGCCTCCAACGAAAAATACAATACCGACGAATACAAAACGAAGAAACTCGTCTTGCGCAAAGTCGAAGGAGACAAGTCCTATCAAATCGGCTACAATGAGACTGGCGAGATTACCCGTGGAAATTATGCAAATACAAGGCACTCCACATTTGTCCCTGCCGACTACTACCTTACGATATTCCCCGTCACCGAGGGTCAATACCGGCGTATAATGGGAGATACTTCATATGCCGACACGAACTTGCCGGTGGTGAATCTTTCGTGGAATACGATTCGCGGCAGTGCCGGCGTAATGGCCGATCCCACATCAACGTGCGTTTTCGTCAAATTGAAGGCGCGTCTCGAAGCAAATGGATTCGATTCCGGTGCCGGATTCGACTTGCCCACGGAATCCATGTGGGAAGTGGCCGCGCGCGCAGGCGTTCTCACACGCTACATTTGGGGCGACACCACCACCGGCTGGGAGGCATACACTACGGCCAGCAACAATTCCAAGGCATCGCGGCAGGTGCCGGGGCTTCTCCGGCCCAACGCATGGGGCTTCTACGACATGATCGGCAACGTGTGGGACATAACGCGCGATCTCGGGCGCAATACCGACCTCGCATCCATCAGCGAACAAGCACAAAATGCATTCACGCCGTTCCTTGGCGGTGCCGGGCAGCTTATAATACGTCTTGGCGGTGGCTCCCCATTGTACAACGCCATCGACACTGAATACTATCGCATCTCAACTGTGTACGTTTCCGACCACAACAACTCGGCCTCGGTGCATATTTCTTTCCGCATCGCCTGGCACAAATAACCAACTTCAAACTGCAAACTGCACACTGCAAACTGCAAACTATAAAGAGGGGAGGTGGCGTATAAGGTATATAAAGAGGATTTTAGATGTTTAGTAGTACAAACGGCGGGAGCGATGCTTCCGCCGTTATGAGTATCACTGCTGCAGATGCATGAGGAGAGCCCCCATAATAGCCACGGTGGCCGTATCTGTTTTGAGGATGCGCCCGTCGAGGGAAATCGCATCGAAACCTTTTGCCTGAAACATCTCCAGTTCTGAATCCGTCCACCCGCCTTCCGGCCCTATCGCAAGAAGCAGGCGTGCGCCGTTGCATGCCTTGGCAAAATCGCCGCTCTCTGGCGACCTCTGCGCAGGATGCGCCAAGAGCCTCACCGGATAGTGCTTTGTATCAAGCGCCGAAAGGAACTTGCGAAAGTTGCGATGCTGATGCAACTGCGGCAATGTCGCCGTGCCGCACTGCATGAGCGCATCCACCATCAACGGCCGGTATTCCTCCTCCTTGAGTATGGTGGCTCCCCAGAACATCTTTTCGACCTTGGCCGCTCCCACTAGGAATATATTGCCCACGCCAAGCTGCACCAGTTGCGGCAGCAGACGCTTGAACGCACGCGGACGCGGCGGCGCAAGTATCAAATCGATCCACGGCTCCGGCGCAATCTCGTCATGCACGCATCTGCAAACCACCTTGCCGCCCCCGATTTGCACAACTTCGCCCGTGCCTATGCGTCCGCCCACCACACCTGTTTTCAAAACCTTCCCTGGCGTTGCATGCAGAACATTTACCACGTGCTCCGCGCGTACCCCGCCGAAAGCCACAGTGCCGTCTGCGGCGATTTCCTCCGGTTCGAAAAGGATGCGATTCATTTTGGCAGAACCAGACTTGTGGCACGGAGGTTGTCATCAAGGACTGTCTGCGCAACATCCAGAATATCCTCTCTCGTGACTCTCGAAAGCGATCCCACGATTTCTTCCACTGGCACTATGCGCCCGAATACGCTGACGCTTGAAAGATGCAGCACTAGCCTGGACTGCAACCGCTCCAGCCCGATGCGAAAATTGCCCGTGATGTAATCCTTGATGCGTGCGAGTTCGGCGGCGGACGGCGCCTTGGTGCGTATCAAATCCAGTTCGCGGCGTATTACATCTAGCGCCTTTTCCAGCCGCGGCGCATCAACACCTGCCGAAACGCCCCAAAAACCCGTATCGTCAAACGCCTGCAACACCGAATGGATGTCGTAACTCAATGCCGCTTTTTCACGGACGCGCTGGAAAAGCCGGCTCGTCATGCCCCTTCCCATGATCGCATCGAACAAAAGCAACGCATAGCGGCGCGGGTCGTTCGCCGCAAACGTGCGATAGCCAATCGCAATCTGCGCCTGCTGGATTTCGCGCTTGACTGTGATTTCGCGGTTTTTCAACCGTTTGGTTTTGCGCACTCGCACATACTGCAGCGGCTTACCCTCTGGCAGATTGCCCAGCGCATCCTCTATCGCTTTCTTTGCATCGGCGCAATCAAAACGCCCCACGAGAATCGCGATCGTGGCGGCAGGAACGTATGCCTTTTTGTGATATTCGCGCATCGCATCGGCGGTGAGGCTCCTCAATGCCGCTTCGTTTCCGATTACCGGCCGCCCCACGGCATTGCCGGGGAAAAGCAACCGCGAAAGATTTTCGGCGGCCACGTTGTCCGGCTCGTCATCGTACATCTTCAATTCCTGCAGCACCACATTGCGTTCACGCGCGAACTCGCCGGGATCGAATGCCGGGCTGGTGAACATTTCGCTTATCACGTCCACTGCCGTACGCATGCGCTCGTGCGGAACACGGGCGTAGAAACAAGTCCCCTCCTCGCCCGTCCATGCGTTGAAATTGCCCCCGCACCCTTCTATCCTGCGCGACAATTCCAGCTGCGAACGCCTCTCCGTCCCCTTGAAAAGCATATGTTCTATGAAGTGCGACACTCCCGCCATTTCATCGCTCTCGTGGCGGGAGCCGCTTGCCACGAACACCCCGTACGTCACCGATTCCGCATTGCCGTCCGGCGCAAGAACGATCCTCAACCCATTTGGCAGCGTATCAAGCACGGGCGGCGGCGGCACCTTTCATCTCCTTCAATGTCGAAACACCATCATACAAAGCCTTCCCCACTATAGCCGCGCGCAGATTGCCCCTGCCAAGTGCCACAAGCCGCCGGACATGCTCCGGAGTGGATACTCCGCCTGATGCCGTGATCGCCGTTTGCGGATTTACCGCCGCCGCATCGCATACCGTTTCCATTTCGCGGAAATTCGGCCCCTTGAGCATGCCGTCCGTGGCGGTGTCCGTATATATTATGTGTGCGCATCCCTCTCCGGCGATCTTCTCCACGAACCCTGCCGCTTTTACGGACGTGGTCTCCACCCATCCGCGAGTCTGCACCATGCCGTTGCGCGCATCGATGCCCACTGCTATGCGCTCCCCCCACTTCCGCAACGCCTCCGCCAGGAATGCAGGATCTTCTATCGCCGCCGAACCTATCATCGCCCTCGCCGCCCCCGCCTCGAGCACTTTCTCCACTGCGTCCATTGTGCGCAGCCCGCCGCCAACTTCCACTGGTCCTCCGAAAGCCTCGATTATTTTTGCCACAACCTCCGCATGGCGCGGAGTCCCGGCGAACGCGCCGTCGAGATCCACTACATGTAGTTCTTCGCCGCCTTCGTCGCGCCACGTCTTCGCCTGCGCTGCCGGGTCTCTATTGTATTGCGTGGCATCGTCCGCCCTGCCCTGGCGCAGACGCACGCAAACTCCGCCTTTTAGATCTATCGCCGGCAAAATTGTCATCACAGCACCCCTTTCGACGACGGCACACCCTTCTCGCGCAAATCCGCAGCCGCAGCCGTGCGCAACGCCCGCGCAAACGCCTTGAAGAACCCTTCGCATACGTGATGCGTCTCGTCGCCGTAGATCTCGCGCAGATGTATGTTCATGCGGCCTTCCACCGATACGCTGCGGAAAAACTCTTCCAGCAATTTTACCTCGAAATCGCGCACGAACAGATGTTTCTTCGGCGTTTGCATCACTATGAACGGCCTCCCGCCAAGGTCTACCGAACACTCGCACAGTGCCTCATCCATCGGTATCGAAGCGAACCCGTAGCGCGTTATGCCCTTGCGCTCGCCGAGTGCCGCGTTCAACGCCTGCCCCAGCACAAGCCCCGTATCCTCCACCGTGTGGTGGTAGTCCACGTCCAGATCGCCCTTCGCCTCCAGCGTGAGGTCTATCAGCGAATGCTTGGCGAACAGTTCGAGCATGTGGTCGAAGAACCCTATCCCCGTTGCGATATTCCCCTTCCCGGATCCGTCCAGATCCAGCGAAAGTCTGATTTCCGTTTCTCTTGTTTTTCTCTCTATCGTAGCCGTGCGCATGATTGCGGATTCTATCATATTTGCCCCACGCCCGCAAGGGAAATAGTTTGCAGAGTATCTGCAATGCAAAAATACATATCCGCTTGCAACATTTACAGTGGAAACAGCGCGGAAAATGATGTAGAATCGTGGCGAAGTTTGAAGGAGGATCATAATCATGGCACTGCATGTATTGGATGAAGCGAAAATGTGCCTGGGTTGCCCCAAACCCAGATGCCAGCAAGGATGCCCGATCGGTACGGACATCCCCTCCGTCATAAAACTCCTCAAAGCCGGCAAACTTGACGAAGCCGGACAAAAACTCTTCGAGAACAACCCCCTCACCACCGTCTGCTCGCTCGTCTGCAACCACGAAAAACAATGCGAAGGCAACTGCGTGCGCGGCATCAAAGGCACGCCCGTGCACTTCAGCGTGATCGAAAACTACATCTCGCGCACATACGCATACAAAATGACGCGCGGCCCCGCCCCGCAGAACGGCATGAAAGCGGCTATAATAGGTTCTGGCCCTGCCGGCCTCACCATCGCCGTGGAACTCGCCCGCAAAGGCTATGCCATCACCATATTCGAGGCGCGCGACAAAATCGGCGGCATGATGCGCTACGGCATCCCCGATTTCCGCCTGCCCGATTCAGTGCTCGACGATTTCCAATACCGCCACCTCGAACTCAAAGGCGTGAAAGTGCGCACCAATACGGTGATAGGCAAATCCATCTCTCTCGACGATCTTTTCCGCGACGGCTACAAGGCCGTGTTCATCGGCGCGGGTCTCTGGAAAGCGCGCACGCTGCACATCAAAGGCGAGAGCCTCGGCAATGCGGTCTTCGGCATAGACTACCTCGCCAATCCCACCGCATTCCGTTTGGGGGACAATATAGCCGTAATCGGCGCGGGCAACAGCGCGATGGACTGCGCCCGCACCGCAATCCGCAACGGCGCAAGGCACGTCACCTGTTACGCCAGACGCGATGAAATCTCCGCCAGCGAGCATGAAGTATCCTACGCTCAGCTTGAAGGTGTCGCACTGGTAAAATGCCGCGTGCCCGTGGAAATCAGGGAAAACGGCGTAATCTTCTGCGAGAATGCACGCAAAGAAGATGGTTCGTGGGCGGCCGTGCCCGGCAGCGAAATGCTGCACCCGCACACTGGCGTGATCATCTCCGTATCGCAAGGCCCCGAAGAAAATGTCGCCAACGGTTCGGAAAAGAAAATCGAAACAACCGCCAAAGGCCTCCTTGAAATCGACGAAAACGGCGCAACATCTCGTCCCGGCGTGTATGCCGGCGGCGATGCCGTGCTTGGCGCAAGAACGGTTGTGGAAGCGGTTGCCATCGCAAAACGCGTGGCCGGCGCGATGGATGCCTACATGCAATCCCTCCCCGTGGATACCGCCTCCGACCCGTACGCCAATCTTCCTGTTTACGACACCACCGCATCAGATGCCCTCGCTAGGTAAAATCGCTGGAACAACGCGTCTTTAAGAGTGTGCAATCATCGTTTGCACACTCTTTTTGTATTGTCCCGGAATGCCGCGATTCCCGTTTCGAGATGCAAAGTATCGATACATTGAGTCGAAAGTATCGATACTTTTGCTCGGAAGTATCGATACTTTTGGTTGAAAGTATCGATACTTTGTATCAGAAGTATCGATACTTTGCATCTCGCCGCATGGAAGATACACTCTGCCAAGTGTAGATAAAAACAATCCCTGCGCTATGGCAGGGATATGCAAACTGTGTGAAAATGTGCTGTTATGCTAGAATCTGGCTACTCTTTATTACCCGTATCGCCCTCTGGACGGGTGGTATCTACCAGCCCGGTGGGAGGAATGCCGGGGTCGGCATCTGGCCGGTCGGGATCAAGAGCTGCCACGCCCTCGCGTAGAGTTCCCGCAAGTTGCGGAACCTGGCGTGCGAGTTCTCCTGCTATGAAGTGCGCCATTTCGTATGCGCCGTATATCGAATGATGCGTCTTGTCCTGCAAACTGCGCACGCGCCCCGTGTAATTTTCGCCGAAAAAATCGCGCTTCTGCTCTGCTTCGGAAAACGTGCAGAGTAGTTTTGGTGCTCCGTCGTAACCCAGCGCGCCGTACATTCTATAGCTGGCATCGTTCAAATCTATCACCGCCACACCCAGTGCCGCGCCCGCCGCTTTTACCGCATTTGCATATTCCTCAAGGGTTTTGCCCTCCTGCTTGCGGGTTTTTGCATCGAAACGCAGCCTCTCCACGGGCGTTACGAGAACAGGCGTTGCACCCTTCTCGCGGATTCGCGCCACATATCTGTTCAGCCGCTCGGTATAGCCGCCATCCGCCGCGAGTTTTGCGTTTTTCTGGTCGTTGTGTCCAAACTGGATCACCACCACATCGTCCTTTGCCAAATGTTCACAGATTCTATCAAGCCGCCCCTGCGCAAGGAAAGATGCCGTGGTAAGCCCGCTGCGCGCAAAATTGGCAACCGCCGCACCCTCCTTGAAAAACACCGGCAACGCCTGCCCCCAACTGCCCCACGGCTCGCGCTGCTGGTCGGTTACAGTCGAGTCGCCGCACAAATATATCGTCCTTGCATTTGCATCCGGCTTGATCTCAACCGCCGGCGCAGTGGCGGAACTTGTCACCACTGTAAGATTCAGCGAATACGGGAACGGTGCCTCCAGCGAGGCTCCGTCCTTCCCCGTGTGTTTCTCGTTTGCAACAGGCCCCTTGACCCTTGCCGTGAAAGCCGCCTTTTTTGTCTCGCCTTCCGCAGTCTCGATCGTTTCAAGCGCAATGCGCCGCCCCTCGAACTTCACCCAGTTTCTAGTGGCCTCGCCTCCGCCGAACGTGAACGAAACCTCGTAGTTCCCCACTTCAAGCGGCACCGTTTGCGTAAACGTTTTAAGCCCTTCCCTCGCAGCCTTTGGCATCGAAGGCACCTCCTGCATGCCAAACCCCGCGCAAACGCCCCACGCTGCCAACCCTCCGGCTATAATAATCGCCTTTTTCATTTCCTCTCCTCTCATTGCTTCTTGCCGTCGTGCCGCCTGTGGAATTCCTGCGCGGCCCACTTCTTTGCATCCTCGTCCGTCATTCCATTGCGCCGACCCTCGCGGCGCAAATTCAAGATTTCCTTCTGCCAGTCTGCAACAACCGCACCCTCTTTGTTCGCGGCCTCTTCGTTTGCGTAAGGTATCTCCTCCGCGCTGAAATCGTCCTTCATCGGCTGTGCCTTCGCGCCGGGGCCTTCCCTCGGTATCGGCGTGAACACCACATCCTTCTGCGCCTTGAAATGGCTGCATATGCCAAGCCCCAGCTCTCTCGCCATCTTTACTGCGGCACGGGCGTAGAAATACGCGCCCGTGTCGCGCGTGTGGCACTTGTCGCTTTTCCCGTTTGGACAATTCGCGTATTCGCCGGGCTCGATGCGCATATATAGCCTCAACGCCTCCTTGATGCCGAGTTGCGGCAGATTCTCGCACGCTAATTTGTTTAGATCCAGCACCGGCACACCAAGTTCTGCTCCCAATTCCACCGTTGCCTGCACATACGGGCCTATTCCTGCTGCTCCTCCGCGCACATGCATTTTACCCTCGCCATCTTCGCTGAAGCCTCCGGCATGGGGGATGGACGTGGCAAATACCACGTTGGCGTTTTTCGCTCGCGCGTCCCTCACAAACCCGGCCATGATTTCCTTGTAGTCCGGCACGGAGGAATACCTCTCGGCCTTGGCTTTGTTTGCATCGTTATGGCCGAATGCAATCACCACCCAATCCCCCTCCTTGAGGTCGTCCACGAGTTTCTGCCAGCGTCCCTCGTTCTTGAAACTTCTCGCGCTCCTGCCGCCCACGGCGCGATTGTGGAGTTGCCCGGGATCTTTCATAAAAACCGCCAGAGCCTGCCCCCACCCCTGCTGCGGATACTGGCGCGGATTGTAATTGCACATGGTGGAGTCGCCCGCCATGTAGATGTCGCCCAATGCCGCAAACGCCGCACACAGTGCCGCAATGCCCGCACACATTATTTTCCTGTCCATTACTCAATCCTCTTCTATGATTTTCCGCACTCCAATATACCATAAAACCTCCTCCTCTCTCAATTGTAAAATATGCAATCGCACCGCCACAATCGGCAACTGCGCCACGCCTCGAAAATATATCTATCGAATATGCCCAGTTCGTCAAGTAGAATGGACACTCTTTGATGGTTGATGTTTTGTATTGCATTTGCGGGCGTTTTATGGTAGATTCGCACAATCCTAACTGAAAGGAACAATGGAAAAATGAAGAAATCCCTCGTTCGGGCTGCGCTGCCGGCTATCGCGCTGGCGTGCTTGACGGGCTGCCAACCCTCAAAACCGGAACTCCACATCTATACTTGGACCGATTACATCTCTCCCGATGTAATCTCCGCGTTTGAAGAGAAACACGACTGCACAGTGGTGATCGACACCTTCGACTCCAACGAAGCAATGTACGCCAAACTCAAGGCAGGTGCCACGGGCTACGACATCA
>JAFVCR010000156.1 GCA_017479035.1 Kiritimatiellia bacterium
CGCCCGGGTCCCCAAAGTACACAGTGGGAGTGGACATTGCTTCCAAAAACTGCAAACTGCACACTGCAACCTGCAAAGTACTGCGGGGGATAAGAGTGGGGGATCATGCGCCTTGCGCGCGGGTGCGAAATATGGTATAATCCATGCATCACTGCAAGAAAAGAGGTGGATTTTCAGCATGCGAATAGTTTTCATGGGCTCGAGCGAAGCATCTGCGCAATGTCTAAAAGGCATCCTGCGCCATCCGATGCTTAAAGTAGTGGGCGTTGTAACCCAGCCGGATCGCCCCGTCGGGCGCGGCCGCACCATTACGCCGTGTGCATGTCGCCGTGCCGCGCGCGACTACAAAATAGCCGACGAAATTTGCATCACCCCACCCAACGTGAACGAACCCGACGTGGTGGCCAAAATACGCGCATGGAAGCCAGACTGCATCGTGGTGGTGGCATTCGGCCAGTTCCTAGGCAAGGAACTTCTGGAAATGCCGCGCTTCGGCTGCATCAACTGCCACTTCTCCCTGCTGCCGAAATATCGCGGTGCAAGCCCCGTTACCGAGGCGATTTTGAATGGCGACGAATACACCGGCGTGAGCGTCATTAAAATGGAAGAAGGCATGGACGACGGCGCGGTCTATTGGAAAACGCCCATAGGCATGGCCGAACAGATCTACCCCTACGACACATCCGTCTCCCTGATGGATCGCTTGGCGTTCGCGGGCGGTGCCGCGCTGGGATGCGTCCTTGCCAATATCGACATCGGCAGGCAGCCTCCGCCCGTACCTCAAGACGGCACGCGTGCAACGTTTGCCCACAAACACAAGAAGACGGACGGCCTTATCGACTGGAACAAACCATCCGTTGCAATCGAGCGGCAAGTGCGGGCATTTACGCCTTGGCCGGGCTCATACACTTTCCTGCCGCCGCATCTGCGCAAGAAAGGTTCCACCGGGCGCTTGATAGTAGGCTTGATGGATGTGGTGCGCGAAATAGACGAAGCTTGGCGCACGGAACTGCCGGGCACGATTCTTGCGCTCACGCAGCGCGGCCCCGTGGTGCGCACTGCGGATGGCGCAGTGCGTCTCCTCGCCGTCCAGCTGGAAGGCACGGCGATGATGAACGCCGGCGACTTCACAAGATCGCGCACGATAGAACCTTTCAAGGACATGCTTTCAAACGGGTGACGCATGGACGCTAAAATCCTTCTCGACAGCAAACGCACGGGCGCGGAACTGCAACGCGCGGACATCCGCGAGTTCGTATGCGAGTTCATGCGCGGCAACGTGCGGGACTACCAAATGGCGGCGTTCCTGATGGCGGTCTGCTGCAGGGGGATGTCGCAAAGCGAGACGGCGGCTTTGACAGATGCACTGCGCAAAAGCGGTGCCGAACTTGAATGGAACCATCTTGCCATACCCACTGCGGACAAGCATTCCACGGGCGGCGTGGGGGACAAGATTTCACTTGTGTGCCTACCGCTTGCCGCAAGTTGCGGCGTTGCCGTGCCGTCTCTCATGGGGCGGGGGCTTGGCCTTACGGGCGGCACTGTGGACAAACTCGAAGCGATACCGCATTTCAACGCCACGCTCGATGCTGAAGCACTGCGCAAAGTTGTTGGCGCGTGCGGCTTGGCGATGAGTGCTGTATCAAGCGACATTGCCCCTGCCGACGGGCTGTTGTATGCGTTGCGCGACGTTACAGGCACCGTGGCATCCGTGCCGCTTGTCACTGCATCCATACTCTCGAAGAAACTTGCCGAAGGTGCGCAAACGCTGGTGTTCGACGTAAAATGCGGCAGCGGCGCATTCATGAAACGCCTAGAGGATGCACGTGAACTTGCGCAGTCTCTGGTGGATGGAGCAAAGGCTGCAGTACGCAAAGCCGTAGCGTTGGTTACGTACATGGACGAGCCACTTGGCCGCGCCGTAGGCAATGCCAACGAAGTAAAAGAAGCATTAGATGTGCTTGGCGGCGCAACAGATCCGTGCGATGTGGCGGATCTTGGCGTGGAACTCGCCGCGAGGATGGTGGCACTTGCAAAAGAAATCCCGCTTGACGATGCCCGCAATACTTGCCGCGACAATTTGAACAACGGCAAGGCGCTGGACGCGTTCCGCAGAATGGTTGCAGCGCAAGGCGGCGACATCGCCGCACTGCCTGATTTTACGGCGAATGCGCAGCTTCGCGCAGAGCAAGATGGTTTCGTGCAACGCATCGATGCAAATAAAATTGCAATTGCGTCGCTTGCGGCGGGCGCATTGCGGCAGACGAAAGAGTCCGCCATAGATTTGCGCGCAGGGGTGTTTTTGAAAGCGAAACGCGGCGATCGCGTGGCAAAGGGAGACGTGCTTGCGGAAATCTCCGCATCCGGCGATGCGCAAGCGGTTGCGCGGCTCGTTGCACAGGCATACGCCATAGGCGATACACCGCCGGCGAAGAAAAACATGGTATTGGAGGTCGTGCAATGAACGGCGATAGCGGCGATGGCAAGCGCGAGAAGAAAAAACTCAAGCCGATAGTGAATTCCAAAGGTCTTACGCGCAAGGAACGGCAAGCAAAAATACGCCAGATTTCACGCGAGTTCGAAAAGAAAAAAGCCATGCTTGGGCCCAAGCCGCTTACACTGGCGAAAGGTCCGGCGTTCTACTTGGCGACCGTGGCGGTGCTCGCTGTGTTGGGCGGCGCGATAGTGCAGAGCGTTGGCGACGGCGGCAAAAACGCCAAGACATTAATCGACCGGGAAACCGCACAGGCCAAAAGATCTCTTGAAGCGGTTGCGGAGGCGATGGGACGTTTCAAATATCACTGCGGCACATGGCCTACCATTGCAGAAGGCGGCATAGCAGCACTTGCGGAGAAGAACGGGCATCATCCGGGATGGATGGGGCCGTATATCCATATCGGCGTGGCGGGAAATCCAGCACGATGGAAAGAAGTGGCGTTCGACCCGTGGAAGAGACCGTATGTTTACGAGCCACCGGCAGATGACGATGCGGAAGGCGTGCCGGTAGTGCTATCCCTTGGCAGGGACGGCATTCGCGGCACTGCGGACGACATCGCGCCGGATCCTGCGCTGTTCACCAAAGCGTTGCGCGATACCGCATGGGCAGAAGACTGGGCACCGTTCTACAAGCGCGGGCTCATCGTGGTTCCAAAAGCAGTTAAAGAAGCGGAAAAACGTGCGCAAGAGGCGCAGCGCAATGCCAAGGAGGCTGTGGAATGAGGGCGTCCGATTTCAAATTTTTCACTGACGGCGGCAATCCGTTCGGGTTGCATTTCGCACAAATACGGCTCTGCACTCTTTTCGGCATACCCGTATATCTGCGCCCCAGCTTGATATTTCTGCTATTGATTTTTGCAACCGGCGGCGGGTTCGTTACGGGTATTATCTACGCCGCGCTGCTGCTGGCGAGCATCGTGGCGCACGAACTTGCCCACGCATTGGTTGCCCGCAAATTCGGATGCCCCACGCGAGACATTTCGCTTTCGCTGCTGGGCGGATGCGCAAGCCTCGGAGATTTGCCGCGCAAACCGTCACAGGAATTCCTTGTGGCGGTAGCCGGGCCTGCGATGAGTTTTCTCTGCGGCGGCGCAGCATTCCTTCTGCTGTGCGCAGCGGCGAAATCCGGCGGCGCGGAAGGCGTAGCCCGATACATCTTCGACGCATTCACCGGCGCGGACATATGGGTGGGCGAACATCGCGGAGTGCGTATGTTTTATTCCGAGCAGTTCGGAGTTCCTGCGTATCTTGCAGTGCGCGATGGCGCGATGGCGATTTTCGAGGCACTCCTTTACGCGTGTTGCAGCAATCTGATGCTTGGCGCGTTCAATCTGCTGCCGGGTTTCCCGATGGACGGCGGAAGAGTATTCCGCAGCATTGCTGCAAAGTTCACCACCCGCGTGCGGGCTACATGGTACGCAATGATGGTGGGGCGCGGCACGGCGATTATGCTGGGCATCATCGGCGCGTACCGCATCCTCGCCGGCACTACATGGGGCTTCGTGACATGCCTCATTGCGTTCATGATATGGCAAGTGGGATACCGTGAATATCTCATGGTGCTTGCCGAAGAACAGGGCGGATGGAGCCACGCACATGTAAGCCCGCCCCCGTACGGCGGAGACGGCGGCGACGTTCACGTCCACCGCCAGTGAGCCGCCCGTGAAAGGCAAACTGCAAACTAGCCTTCGCCGTTCGCGTCTTCGGCGAACAAATCGCCTTGCATGTTTGCCTTGAAGCGACCAAACCGCCGGATCAGGCCAAGGGGTTCGAGTCGGTACCGTCGAAGTTGCGCACGAGGTGGCGGTGGAGCATCTGTTCGTAGATGTGGATGTATTCCTTTGCGCATTGCTCGTGGTTGAAGCGCCGGAGGGACTCTGCCATGATGCGGGAGATTTCGCGGTCTTTCACCTCTTGCGGCTGGCGATAGAACGCCATCGCCTGGTCCATCGCCCAGAAGAGACCGTTAGCGTCGTAGGTGTCGAAGCGGAAACCGTTGCCGGTGGAGGCGTTCCAGTCGAGAGGTTCTACGGTGTCGTGGAGGCCGCCGGTGTTGTGCGCGATAGCAAGCGAGCCGTATATGGGAGCCTGCATCTGCGGGAGGCCGCACGGCTCGAAGAGGGAAGGCATCATCATGAAGTCCGACCCGGCGAAACCGAGTTGCGAGAGGCGCCCGTCGAAGTTCACGACAGCGAGGCGGCCGTCTAGGTGGTGGAAGTTCTTGATGTCGATGAACGGCTGCTGGTAGGCACCGTTTGCGATTACGGCGACCTGCGCACCATCATCCCAATACTTGTCGAGGAAGCGATAGAGGATGTCGGTGAGGAGTTGGGGGCCTTTCTGAACGGGGTCTAGGCGAGACGGCCAGAAGAATATGGGCGCGTCGGGATTTTCCTCAAGGCCGAGCGCGTGCTGGAGAGCTTGTTTGTTCTTGCGCTTGCCATCGACGTGGGTTTCGGGGGTATAGCGGAAGGGAATTTTGTCATCAGTGGCGGGATTGTCGGCCATATCGGGGGCGTTGAGGATGCCCGAAGCGCAGCCGGCGTAGTATTTGGAGCGCATCTCGTTGCGGATTGCGTCGGGGACGAACGAATGGTAGCCGTCTACGATTTCCTTGAGGAATGTCGGCGAGACGGTGTTGATGAAGTGCGCCGCGAAAATGCCGCTCGCCTGAAGGTCGATGGGGTTGGTGTCGCGGCTCTCGAAATAGTCGTAGGGCGGGCGGGAGTAGTAGAGGTTGCCCCAGAACTCCGCAGCGTCGATGCCGGCATCTTCCACTTGCGAGAGCGTCATCTTGTGTGTGTGGATGTTGTGGACAGTGAAGAGGCAGGGGATGCCCATGCGTCGCGCTGCGGCGGGGACGAGACCTGTCATCCAGTCGTTGCAATGGATGAGGTCTGGCTGGACGTGCGGGATGATGTTGTTTATCACTTCGCGCTGGAACGCGAGGGCGAGTTTCGCATTGCCGTCGCCGCGCGAATAGACCGTGTCGCGGTAATAGAAGCAACGGTCTTCTGCAAGATGGATGCGCTCGTCGGGGAGGTGGCTCTTGTATTTGCGCAATTCGGAGGCAACGAGCTGCGCGGTCTCCATGTGGAACATCCGTCTGTAGTGCGGGAGGGCGACGTGCACGTCCGCGCCAAGCTCGAAGAGAGCCGCCGTGAGCGAGGCCGAAACGTCCGCCATGCCGCCTGCCTTGGCGGTCATTTTACCGGCGAGGTTGCCCATGCCCTCCGGGAGGTAGGTGATCTCCGGCGTAACGATAAGAATGCGCGGCTTGCGGTTCAAAATAGCATTTTCGGCGGTGACTTTCCTCGGTGCCATATACTCTCTCCTTGTTTTCACCAAGCATTATAGCACAAAAGAGAATTTAACGCAAGCGTTCAATTTGCACGGCATTGTCCACTTCACAGGGAAATCGAAAATCGAACCCGTGAAAAAAGAAATTGGCATGGTGGCGTATATTTGTTATAATACGCGCATGAAAATCTACGGAATAATTCCATCGCGGTACGGTTCAAGCAGATTTCCGGGCAAACCGCTTGCAGTGATCGCCGGCAAAGAACTGGTTGCGTGGGTTGTAGAGGCTGTTGGGAAAGCAACGACGCTCGACAAGGTTCTTGTGGCGACAGACGACGAACGCATTGCCAAAGCGGTGGCACGGCACGGCGGAGAAGCGGTGATAACCCCTTCCGAATTGCCAAGCGGCACCGACCGCATCGCCTGTGCCGCACGCATAGCCGCAGGCGGAGATTTTGCGGACGATGATATACTTCTTAACATCCAAGGTGACGAGCCGCTGATTGACCCCGCACTGATAGACGCTTTGGCAAAGAAACTTCTCGCCAATCCCAAATGGGACATGGCAACCGCCGTAACGCCCATCCGCAGCATGGACGACTTGAACGCGAAGAGCGTCGTTAAGGTGGTTCTGGATCGCGACGACGGCGCACTGTATTTTTCGCGTCTGCCAATACCTTGCAATCGCGACCACGAAACGGATCTTGCAAGCGGGCTTTACGTGCGGCATCTTGGGATCTACGCATATCGCGGCGCATTCCTCAAGAAGTATGTGGCGGAGAAACCCTGCGAGCTTGAAAACACCGAGAAACTCGAGCAGTTGCGGGCGTTGTGGATGGGTGCAAAGATCGCAGTGGTACGCACGGAAGATACGGGAATAGGGGTGGACACTCCTGAAGATGCAAAGCGGGTGGAAGGCATATTGCTGGCAAAGGAACGAAACTGATTCCAACTGCTAAGGCGTTTTTATCAGTTGACAAAGAATGGCGGTTTTATGAAGACGAGAATTGTAGAAGTTGACAAAGGCGTGAAGTTCGGCGGTGGCGGCTTGACTTTTATCGCAGGGCCGTGCGTCATCGAAAGCCGCGAGATGGTGCTTGATCTGGCCTCGCGCTTGGTGCGCCTCGCCAACGAATTGAAGGTAGGATACATCTTCAAGGCTAGTTTCGACAAGGCCAACCGCACAAGCGTCGATTCCTTCCGCGGACCTGGCATCGACAAGGGGTTGGAAATCCTCGCGGAAGTGCGCGAAACGTTCGGCGTGCCGGTTTTGACAGACGTGCACGAGCCTTGGCAATGTGCGAAAGTGGCGGAGGTTTGCGACGTTTTGCAGATCCCGGCATTCCTCGCAAGGCAGACAGACCTTGTAGTGGCGGCCGGTGCGACGGGGGCGGTAGTGAACGTGAAAAAAGGTCAATTCATGGCCGCAGAAGACATGGCGCAGGTAGTTAGAAAAATCGAATCTACGGGTAACAAGAGAATCGTATTGTGCGAACGCGGCTCGAGTTTCGGATACCGCAACCTTGTGGCGGACATGCGCAATCTGCCTCTGATGCGCGAGACGGGCTATCCTGTGGTAATGGATGCTACGCACGCCGTGCAGCGGCCGGGAGGGCTTGGCACGGGATCCGGCGGAGACGGCAAGTATGCTCCCCTTCTCGCACGGGCGGCGGTGGCAACGGGCGTGGATGGCGTTTTCATGGAGACGCACGTCAATCCGGCAAAAGCGTTGAGCGATGCGGCAAACGCAATAGCATTCAAAGATGTCAAGAAACTATGGCGGCAACTTTTGGCCATACACGAGATTGTGGGGAAGTAGTGCAAATCGAAATGCAAGCAAAAGGCACGGGCGTTGCGTCCGCATGCCGGACGTGGAAAAGCATAAGCGTCACAAGTCCGCTTGCAATTGCATTTGCGCTTGCGTGTGCGTTTTCACTTGAAGCATTCGACTCTGCGGCATGGCTTGCGGAGCGCAATGACAACTCCGGCAAAGTGCGCATGGAAGAGACTTTCATGGAGTTGAAGGAGAAAGGCGGCCTCCCTGCGGAAGATGTTACACTGCCTATCGAACGCTTCGCAAGCGGCAAGGTTCGCACACGCCTCCATGCGGCACGGGCGTGGATTTATCCCGATTCAACTTTCGTACTTGCAGAAGGCGTGGAAGTTGAACGGTTCAAGGAAAACGGCGCGCTGGAAATAGCCTTCAAAGCCGAAGAGGTGCTTGCAGACCGCAAAGGGAAATCCATATGGGTTCCGGGCGAGGCGAACGTGCGCATGGAAGGCGTGGCGGCCGCAACGGGACGAGGCGTGTATTTTTCGTTCGAGAAGGAAATCCTGCGCGTATACGAAGCAACGCGCATTGTCACTAAGGCTCTGAATCTGAAAATGAAGGACGTGTTGAAATGAAACGGTTTGGGATGGTTGCGCTATGCGTGGCAGGTCTTGGGCTTTTCGCCGGGAACGCCGATTATGTATTCTTGAAGAACAAGCACCGCCGGCCGACTAGATCAGGCGGCATAGGGTTGACCTCGCTTATGACCCAGCAGGCGGATGGCGCGGTCGCGGAAGTCAAGGAAACAGTCCCTCCAGCGGAACAGGCTCCAGCGGCAGAAGCCGTGATACCTGCAATCGAAGAAACACCCTCGGCGGACACGGCGGCGGAAGAGAATGGGAAAAATGCCGCACAAGAAAAGCCAGTTGCAAACGAAACCATTGAAGCGGAAGATCCCGTGGAAGAGACGGCAGAGATTCCTGCGAAAATGGAAAGCACGGAAGCGGTTGCGCCTGCAGCACCGGAAGAGACGAAAAATGAATCTGTTGCGGACGAGGCTCCGGCCGTTGAGGTTGTTGCAGACGAAGACGACCCCGTATTGCCGGAGTTCCCTGCGCAAAAACAGAAAAAGCCTGCTTTGAAACGTATGCCTAAAACACTGACGGGGCGTGATGCTGTAATCACGGCCAGCCGCACTGATTACGATCGCAAAGAGGGTGTGATTTTCTTTGACAAAGACGTGTATGTGGACGACGAACAGTATCAACTCCATGCGGACAGCCTCTATGTGTTTCTAGACGGCACGAACGATCTCAAACGCATCGTGGCATTGGGGAACGTTTCCATGACAAACGACCTGCGCAGCGCCAACTGCAACAAAGCAACGTATCTAAAGGCCACTGGCAAGATAGTACTATACGGATCGCGCGATACGCCCGCCGTGTTGCGCGAAGACGGCCCCGATGAAAAGGAGGCGTCTGGCGAAAAAATCACATTCTGGCTCGACAGCGAAGAAGTCAATGTGGAACGTCCCGTAATAAAACTACCCGGTAGCGCAGTGCGCGGCGGCGGAAAGAAAAACCTGGACGTAAAAGGTCTGCTGATGGGCAAGTGACGCGGAGAGGAGGCGGAATGGACGATTTCGTAATGAAAGAAATGGCGGCGATGGCCGCCGAGGACGCACGCAAGCCCGCAGATCTGGAAGCAAAGGGGCTGGTGAAAATATATGGCGATCGCACGGTAGTGAACGCCATCGGAATGAAAGTTGCCTGTGGCGAAATAGTGGGGTTGCTTGGACCCAACGGAGCGGGGAAAACGACAACATTCTACATGATAGTGGGGTTGGTCAAACCCGACGGCGGCTCGATAAAGTTTCGCGGCGAGGATGTCACGCGGCTACCGGTCTATCAACGTGCGCGGCGCGGATTGGGCTATCTTGCGCAAGAGGCCAGCATATTCCGCAAGTTGAGCGTGTGGAACAATGTGATGGCGATTCTTGAAACTGTGGGGCTAGGGCGCCGCGCACGCCGCGCACGCTGCGAAGAATTGCTGGAATCGCTCGATCTTGCGAAAGTTGCACGGCAACCCGCTTACACGCTTTCCGGCGGCGAGCGACGTAAACTTGAAATAGCCCGCGCTCTGGTACGCAAGCCGTC
>JAFVCR010000157.1 GCA_017479035.1 Kiritimatiellia bacterium
AAAATCGATTCCCGCAAAGGCGATTCTCTCCGCATCGAGCGCATCTTTCACAAAACGGAGCGCGAAATCCTCGAGCGTCCGCCCCATTGCGCGGCAGCTCATCACGAAATCCGTTATCCGCCCCCCTTGCGCCACGATGTAGCACACAAGCCCCATGTCCCCGAAGCGGTCGGATGCGCGGAACGTCCATACCCGTGCATTTGCGTCCGCTAAAAGTCGTTTGAAATCGTTTTCGGAGCGGCGGATCGTCGTGGCATTGAACTGGTTGGTTTTGCCGGCCATTTGCGCCAGGCGCGGCACATCCTCCGCCGTGGCTCGTGCGGCGGTAAAACGTTGATGGAGCGATTTCAAGAAATCTTCCCGCGAAGCGAGCGATTGTTGCAGGTGGGCGCGTTCTTCCTGCGCGGCGTAGTCGCTTTGGCGCAATGCGTCTTCCGCAGTCGTGGCATGTGCGGGGAAGAAATACGTTTCGAGGCGGCGGATGGTTGAGGCGTTGCAGTCCAAGGCGGGGCAGATGCTTTTCATGCGTTCGCGCTCGATGGCGCGGTCGTCCACGAATACCGCGCTGTCCGCGCCGATGTTCAAACGGCGGCAGATTTCAAGGAGGTTGGCGCATTTTTCGCTCCAGTTCACGCCAAGCGCGGGAAAGACGAAATCGGTAGTGGAAAGCGTCATGCCGTTGAGCGTTTCCGCCACGGTTGCGAAATCGTTTTTGCTCAAAAGGGCAAGCAATACTCCGCGATTCTTTAATTCGAGGGCGTATTTCTGGAGTTCTGCATTCTCCTCCACCGCGCCTTCGGAGGCGATGCCGCGCCAGAGTGTGTTGTCGGCATCGAGGGCTAGGAGTTTCCAGCGGTGGGGATTCGTCCCCGCCGCAAGCGCAACGGCAAACTCCTCTTCAACGGCCGCAAGCCCGGCAAGCGCGAACGGGAACCCTGCGATTTTCTCCATGCGAGGGTCGTAAAACCCTTCCGTCTCCTGCGCAAGCGCGTCCACGGGCGGCAGAATGACGCGGAAGGGAAGCGCGGCGAGGGCTTTTGCGCTCCATTCGTCGCGCCGCAGGTCTATGCATAAAACGGCATCGGGCTTGAACGCCCTGATGCCGCTTTCTTTGGCAAGAAACTCCTGCCGCCATGCGCCGAAGCCGGGGACGATATACGTTTCATGGCCTTCGCGCGCCGCATCGCGGGCGAAGAAATCCATCGTAACGTCCCCGGCAAAGGCTATGCGCATCGTATCTTATTCGAGTTCTTCAATGACTAACTGAATCGACATCGACACTTCCGCCGCGAGGGTTGATCCCTCCGCTTTGACGGTGATAGACGAGGCCGCGTCCGCCGCAACTTTGCCCGCCTGCGCCGCAGAACCCTTCACGAACATCAGCCCCGCCGTGGCAAGAGCCGCCAGGTTCTGTGTCGTTGCTTCATCGGCAAGCGCAACCGTGGCGCGGACGGCAATGCGGCCGTCTTTCAGGAAGCAATCCACCTGCAAATCGCCCGCGCCCTTGATTATATCGGCAATCGGCGTGCCGTCGGGGAGTTCGCCGGCGAGGGCGAGTTCCTCCTCCTTGGCTAGGCTCTGCACCAATGCTCCTGCGCCGGGGATGCGGAGGCGGTAGAAGCTGCCTTCGGGAAGGTCTGTAAGCCCCGCAAACGCCGGAGCCTCCGCGCCTTTGCCCTCTATTGCGTTCTCGTATGCCGCCGCGAAGGATTCTTTATTGACCGCGAAGATGATCGCCTTGCCGTCCGCCGCCGTGCCGATGACGGGCGCGAGGTTGGGAATGTCCGCCCTGTCGTCGAGTTCAACCTTATAGGCTTTCAAGCCCTTGACGGTTGCCTCTTCTATGCGCATGCCGTAGCCGCCTTCTGCGAGATTCTCCTTGACGAGCGCGACGATGCCGTCTATCGCAAAAACGCCTTTCGCCTTGGCTACGACGGCAATCTTCGGGAGAGCGATTCCTTCGGCATCGTCCGCCGGGCGCGTTATTTCGCCTATGGTTGCTACGCTCCACTCCACGTCCTGAAGGCCGGACTCCTTGATTGCATCGAGAATTGCCTTGTCGCCCTCGGCGGCTTGCGCTTCTAATTTGTCGTTCAATTCTTTCAATGCGGGATCGTCCGCGACTGCGGAGTCGTTGCCGTAGAATGCAATGGTCGTGCCGGCCGCGATGCGCGGTGCCAATGCAACGGCCCCGGTGGTGGCCTCTTTGTCTTCGCCGCAGCCGGCCGCAAGCAGCATCGCAGCCGCCGCAAGATACTTTACTGTCTTCATCTTTTCATTCTCCTTCAAGCGTTATTCTAGCAAATCCATCACATTCCCGCAACCCTTTTTAGAGAGTTTGCAGTTTGCAGTTTGCAGTTGGGGGCACTGTGGGGGCGCGGGCATCTCGCGCGCAGAAGGTTTCGCGAAGAGTTCGTGTTTTGCACGCCGCGCTCCCGCGCGGCGACCGCGGGCGGGACGCCCGCGTCCCCACAGCCCCCCCAAAAAAAAACTGCACACTGCAAACTGCACACTGCAAACTGCAAAAGGTTCATTCGCTTTTGAGTTCGCGTCCCATGAGGCTTTCTATCGCAGCGGACGCGGGGAAATCTTCGTGGCAGACCTTGTACACCGTCTCCGTGATGGGCATCTCCACGCCGAGATCCTGCGCAAGGCGATGTATCACTTTCGCGTTCCATACGCCTTCGGCCACCATCTTCATGGAAGAGAGGATCTCCGCCATCTTTTCGCCCTTGCCGAGGCGTTCGCCCACGCTGTGGTTGCGGCTGTGGCGGCTCGTGCAGGTGACTATCAAATCGCCCACGCCGGAAAGCCCGTAAACGGTCTGCGGTTTTGCGCCGTATGCCTTGGCGAAACGCGCCACTTCGGCAAGGCCGCGCGTGATGAGCGCGGCGCGTGTGTTGTCGCCAAATCCCAACCCGTCGGACGCGCCCACCGCCACGGCGATCACGTTTTTCACCGCACCGCCAACCTCCACTCCCACGGGATCGTCCGAAGTATATACGCGCAAAGTCCTGCCGCTCCAGATTTCCTGCACCTTTTTGGCCGCCGCAGGGTTCTCCGCCGCCGCCACGATGGTCGTAGGCACTCCGCGCGAGACCTCCTCCGCGTGCGTCGGGCCGGAGAGAACAACCACATCGTCCACGCCTAGTATTTCCTTTGCGATTTCGCTCATGCGGCGGTGGGAATCTTCGGAAAGACCTTTCACGAGGCTCACCACAAGCGTCCGCCTGTCCACGAGCCCTTTGAATCGTGCGCATACGTCCGCAAGGAATTTCGAGGGACTTGCGAGAACGACAATCTCCGCGCCCGCCACCGCTTCCTGCGCGTCGGCAGTCCATTTTATCGAAGGCGGCAGCGGTACGCCTTTTAGGAAGCGCGTATTTTCGCCTTTCGCCTTGATTTCCTCGATGTAGTCGGCAAACGCGCCCCATACGGTTATGGCGTGGCCGTATCCGGCAAGCAAAATGGCGTTTGCGGTCCCCCAGCCGCCGTCCCCTATAACAGAAATCTTCATCTTGGGGATATTCTACTGCATTGCATGGCAGCTTGTCAACAAAATATCGCGCGTCAATCGCCGGAGAGCGAAGGAGCTTTCCACAGCGGCCGCGGCGGAGATAGGTACGCGCGCCAGAACGGCGCCGTGAAAACCTCTTCGAGAGAGAATGAATTCATGCGCCAGTATGCGGCAGATTCCTTCTTGACGGCTGCGGCAGCACCGCCGGGATCGTCCGCGGGATGGATGAAAGCGGGGGACAGTTCGAATTTGATCGTCGCGTCCCCGTCCGCAGCGGCCTGTTCCGGCGTTATTCCGGCGAATGCGAGACGTTCGCGGAACGTGTAGGGGAATTTTGCGGGGACGCTTTTGACCGGCATCCGGGCGATTGCGGAGATCGCGGCGGCCTGTTCCGAAGCCGTGCGCCACCAAAAGGCGTTCTGCGCGAGGGTTCTCGCCAGGCACAGCGCGGCCAGCAAAACAGGCGGCGCGATCGCAAGCGGGGCAGCGAACCTGCCAAGCCGGGGAATGCGCGGGTGCGCCGCCAGATTGAACAGCGCAAGCGGCGCCAGCGCCCACATCTGCGGGAAGTAGCGGTTGTAGCCTATGTATTTTGCCGGGACGGCGACCGACGTGAGAAGTATGAACAGGCACAGGTGCGTAGCGGGCGTGACGCGCGAAAAAACAAGCGCGGCAAGGCATGCGCACGTCAAGATGCGGAATGGCGCGCCGAACCCCGTTCCGCCGATGGAGAATACGGGATTGAAAGACTTCAGATC
>JAFVCR010000158.1 GCA_017479035.1 Kiritimatiellia bacterium
CCGGCCGCATCCTCCCCTCCGCGCTCCACCGCCTCGATGCGTTGCGCCTTCTCCGCATCGAGCGTTTCATCCGCAGCCGCCTCCCCCGCCAGCAACGCCGCTATCGTCACCGCCGCCAAAAACCTTTTCATATCACATCCCCCTCCATCCATTTATAAAGCAATCGTTGCATATCCCTCCGCGCAGCAAAGCCCACGTCCCGCATTTGCCGCATACGCCCGCCACGCCGTTTTTCTCTTCGTCGATGCGTTTCAATTTCCCCTGCAACTCTTCTAGTTCCACCGTCCTTTTCTTCGCAACGTCCGCAAACTCGTTATACTGCGTTTTAAATAGCGCAAGCAATTCTTCCAGATCCACCCCCCTTTCCGCCGC
The DNA here is from genome assembly GCA_017479035.1 of Kiritimatiellia bacterium. Taxonomy (GTDB): domain Bacteria; phylum Verrucomicrobiota; class Kiritimatiellia; order RFP12; family UBA1067; genus RGIG5050. The sequence goes on from JAFVCR010000158.1 coordinate 373, forward strand.
AAAGACCGCCAACTCGGTATAATGCGTGTCCACTAGCTTAAGCAATTCTGCCAGTGCCGCATTCTTCCTCTCCAGCGTTTCTATTTTCTTCGCCGCAACGTCCACCAACTCGTTATACTGTGTGTTCGCCCGCGCAAGCGATTCTTCCAGCTCCGCATTCTCCCTCTCCAGCGTTTCTATTTTCTTCTTCGCCGCCGCCTTGTCTCTCCGCGCCTGCATGATGCAATCGAACAAACCCCTCTCCCATCCGTCCTCGTGCGCAATCTCGTGCAGCCTTTTCACATCATCGCTTCCCGGTGCCAACGCATCCGCCGCCAAGAGCCAATATGCCGCCTCCGTCTTGTCGTCTTCGCACAAATATATCTTTACAAGATCCACCGCCGCGCCGGCCGCATCCTCCCCTCCGCGCTCCACCGCTTCGATGCGTTGCACCTTCTCCGCATCAAGCGTTTCCTCCGCAGCCGCCTCCCCCGCCAAAAACGCCGCTATCGTCACCGCCGCCAAAATCATTTTACCAGCCCCTCCCTTTCGGTTGCCTGAAACACTTTTCGCAAAGCCCGTCATTCCACTTCACCTCTCTTCCTTCCAAAATTTTCCCGCACTCCTTGCATGGTATTTTTGCTTTCGGACAATTTCGGTTGCGGCACGCGCCTCCCTCCGCAAGATGCCACCCGCATTCTTTGCACGCCATGCTGCACAAGCCCGTCACCTCATCCATCCGCGCTCCGCATTCCTTGCAATACATCTTCTTTTTCGGACACTCCTCATTGCCGCACTTGCCATCCCTCTCCAGATGCCTCCCGCATCCGCCTTCTCCTCCGCACCTCATCTCGCACCGCTCGTGCCTCTGCAAAAACGCCGCCAATCCCCTCCCCGTGTCTGTTCCGTGCACTTCGCACCTTGCCGGCATCGCAAACACCACATACGCCGCCGCCCCCGCTATCGCACCCACGCCCGCCAGCCACAATGCCACCTTGCGCAATACCGCCGCCACCGCACCCCCTATTCCCGTCTTCACCACATCCGCCACATTCACGCGCCCTTGTGCGTCATTCCACTTTCTCGCCCTCTCCGAAAGCGGCAAGAACCCATCCGCGCCATTTTCGCTCCACCCCCACAAAACATGCAAATGCTCCCTCCCCGTTCTGTATGCATCCGGCACTGCATCCGGCTGCGGCAGAGCCATGCTCTTGAAGAAATTTCTCGCTTCCACCGCAAGCCTTGCATCGTCCGCCCACGCATGCATCGTCTCCACCGCGCTCTGCAACTCCTCCACCATCTTCTTCGCCGGCTTGCGCTTGCCGTACGGTTTCGTCGTTTCGGAAATCGCATACTCTAGCACGCCATTCCCCGCGCTCGCAACAGGGAATATGTCAAACCCCATCTCCGCGTTCACCGCCGCTAGCCACCTCGCCACGCATGGATCGTCCACGCCGCGCCCGTTGCATCTCGCAAGAGCCCGCATCCCCCCTAGAACAATTGAAACTTTTGTCATTGCACTTCCGCCACGGCGTATACGCTGCCGTTTGATTCAACACACCAGTTGATTATTCTCGTTACCGGCGCACCCATGCCCGACCTGTTATGCACTTGGTTTGTGTTGTAGCCGCCGCCGATGTTTGGCACTATTATGCGTATCCCCTTCGCCGCCACGGCAGGGCACCCCGCCAACGCCCCGGCAAACTCGCGCATATACTGCACCACCTGCGTCTCTTGCACAGCCGCTGTGCCGTCATCTTGTTTCAGTTCGTGCAACCAGTTTGCAAGCACCTTGCCTATGTCGCAAATCTGCTTCTCCCAACCAAACGTCGGCGCACCTGCATTGCGCTCCATCGCCGCGAACTCTGCAAGCGATGCGAATAGTAGCATCTCCGCATCCTCTCGCGGCGCCCGTAGCCTATCCGCAAAGCCGTTATCCGTCCACCACTGCTGCTGTTGCAGACATTTCGGGATGAACCTCTCCATCATGTCTGTGCAGTAGTTGCTCTCCGCCATCAGTTCGCTGTTCTTCTGCACCAATTCTACATTCCTCTGCTTCTCGCTTTCAAGCTCTCCCTGCAAAGACGCTATTTCCCCTTTGAGTTGTTTCTTCTCCTCCTCGCAAATTCTCTTCTGCTCGGCAAGCGCTGCCGCCTCGCCCTCTGCCTCTTTCTGTTTCTTCTCTGCCTCTTCGCAGTCCTTCTTGCACTGCTCGTAATCCACCACCTTCGTCTCGGCCGCTATAAGCAGTTCTATCATCTCCGCCTTGCTTTTGCTCCACAGTTCCGTGCGCCGCTTCTTCTCTCTTGCTATCTGTGCGCTGAGGCTGCGGTTTCGCTTGGATAGAGCCTGCTTTTCACTTTCCAGTTGATTGATGTATTTCTGCGTATTTTGCGGCACGTTCTCCGCCGGCCTCATCCCGGCAACCTCGTCAATCGCTTTCGGCTCGTCCTGCGCCACCTCTTGCACAATCACTTCCTGCACGCCCTGCTCCACAGGCTGCTGCTGCGCCGCCGGAGGTTTTGAACTCTTGTTCGTGTTATATGGGCTCCCGGCGATGCCGCCCGCTCTACCGCTGCTCATATCGATTTTAATAGCCTCTCCCATTTTCCTCTCCTCCGTTTGTTGGGTCTCAAATTATCCTGCCCGTGTCTTGCCAGAACTCCTCCACGCGCTGGCACACTTCAAGCGTGTAATCGTCTGCGCAATTCCCCGTCTCTCCTTCGCGCACAAGTTCCACGAGTTCTAGATATTCCGCCTTCGTCTGCCTATCCTCGCCCCGTCTTATCTTCGCATCGAATACCTCTCTCGTTGCATCCACCTGTTGCGGATTCGTGCGCTTGAGCCTGTATATTGCAGACCCCGCCGCCCTGCGCGACATCCTCCTCCCGATGAGGTTCGTCAGATTGATTTCAGTAGTTGCCACCCCGTCTTCCCCAAACTCGAACACCGGCGCGTTCGGCCTTGCAAAATTGCCCATGAACCCCCACTCGCTCCCTTCGTAGAAATTATCTCCAAACTGCGTAGGCTTCATCGTCCAGTTCTGCACCTTCCCGTTGCGCAGCATAAAGTCCAACGCCGCACCCACCGCCGTGATGCTCTTTGCATCCTTTATCGTATCCGCCTGCACCACGCCGCCAGTGTCTATCTGCACGAATGGATACCAATCGCCCGCTCTATAATGCTTTGCCGCAAGTATCCTATCCGGCGTCAACGGCAGCCTCTCCAGCGCAAGCCTGTGTATCTCCGGCAGTTCGGATGTCTTTCCTCTCATAAAGAAAACGTCTATGTCAAACTTCGCCGCTATCTCTCCCACGTTATCCATCATCTCCGCGAAGAAGTCTCTCACTATTCCATCCACCTCCGCAACGTCGTATCTTATCTCCAACCTCCCGAACAACTGTCTGGTATCCACATTCGGCAGCCCGAGATTGTTGTAGAGATCATCAAACGTCTGCATCCCCACTCCCGCAGCGCTCAACCTAAACGCCCCTGCCGGCGCACCGCTTGCAATGTCCGCCATCACTCTTATCGCAAGCGGCACCACCACCAGTTTCAAAGCCTTCACGCGCTTGTTCTTCACTGTAGCGTCAACCATCTCCCCCGTGAAATAATTTCCAAGCGCATTGCCCAGACTTTCGTCTTGCCTGCGTATGCTTGCAAACACCACCTCGTGGATTATCCTGCGCATGAGGCTGTCCCCCGCTTCGGAATAACCATCGCGGAAAAGCAGTTTCGGTTGGAGTTCTATCGTGCCGAGCGCGTTCACTCTCCCCGTGTATTCCAAGACGGAAATATCGCTCGTGCCGCCGCCGATGTCAAAGTTCATCATGCGGAACGCAATCTCCCCATTCTCTCTCCTCTTGCCCGCGATGCGCAACCATCCATCCACGTTGTCCGCAAACTTGTGTATCTCGGAGAATACATACGGCAGTTGGCTCGCCACCGCTTCGTCCACGTCCATATGCAATTTTATCGTCCCCTCTCCGGCGAAATGCGAAAGCTCGAATATCTTTATCGCATCCTCGCACCGCTTGCGGTATAGTGCTATCTCGTCCCTCGTCCATCCCGACGGATACGTCACTATCACGTCTTTGAGTTCGTATGGTATGAACGCCGCCGCAAGGTCCCCCAATCCATTGAGTTGCGCGTATGCCCTCTCGATTATCCCAAGCACCATCCACACGAACGTCGCCGCCCTCGGATAATTCGGATGCTCCGGCCCTCGCATCGGCCGCAAACTCAACTGCGCTATATCCTCCGGATTCACCACGTCGCCTTTTTCCGTCATCCACAGCAGACTGTTCGACTTCAACTTTGCCGGATCCGTATTCTTCCATTGCGTGTTCAGCACCATGCTCCAGTCGCGCTGGCTCTGCTCGTTGTCGAAGAAATACCTCTTCGGCGAACTCTGCTGCAAATTCAGCCCGTGGTCTATCATGTTCACCACGTCGCTGTTTGCAAGGCAGTTCTTCGCTTCGTCGCCAAACGCCACCGGCGAATATTCCACGAACATCGTCGGCAGCCGCGTCTCCACATATTCGTTGAACGTCTCCGTCCCCAGCAAAAAACGCCTCCTCGTGCCTGTCGTGTAATGCTTCTGCACCACCGCCGGCGCATTCTCGTCAAACTCGTTCTGCCGCAGCACCATCCAGGAATCCATCACGCCGCTGTCCACATTGAGAATGTCGTCTTTCGTCATCCCCCGGTTGCGCGCGTCCAAACGCAGCAGCACGCCCTTGCAATTGTTGCGTATTGCACCTGCCTGGTTGGCCTGGCCGCTCACATCGTCTTTCAACAGCAGCGCGATAGTGCGCGTGTTGCCGAGGTCTATCACCAGATGCGCCCCCACATTCTGCGTTACAATCGCCTGCATGCAATGCACCTTCGCCACCACGCACAGCAAATTCCTCCCCGCTGCGCTCGAAAGTTTAATCTCGCACTCACACTCCTGACCCGGCATCAGATTGCAATACACGCTTCCAAATTGCTCCGCATGCGCTTGCGCCGCCGGCACCACACCCCTCTCCAGCAAAACACCTCGCCTCGCCCAGTCGTTGCCCGCTTGCGTAGTATCCACCGCCACTTCCACGCCCAGTATTCTGTCGTTGTGCAGCTGCTTCTCCGCAAAGCGCATCTTCACAAAACTTTTCCCCGCAAACGTTTGCCATTGGTTGTATGTGCTTGCGTCCAGATTGGTCAGTTCATAGACCAAATTAGTATTGCCGGCTATATTCGCATGCCTCTGCTGGAAACCCGCCGCATCGTCCCACGTCGTATCGCTTACGTTTACGTTCGCGCCTCCGAACGCATACAACGGATAAAACTTCTTCTGGCATCCCGTATTTGGATGCACCGCCACTGTCCACGAAAATCTCGGCATCGCTTCTCCTCCGTTTTTATCACACTGCGCCCAGCGCCCGCGCGATTTCCATTATTTCATTATCGCCCGCAAGATTGTTCGGCCTCTGCGCCGCCTGCACCGTCAAATTCGCATTCGCCGCCAGCGCGTCCAGCCTTCTCAAGAACGGTCCCACAAGCATCCTTGCCGCTCCCAACGTCGTGTATTCTCCCGCCCCAAGTGCCTGCCTCTCCACCGCGCCCGTCATGAACGTATTTACAAGTGCCATCCGCAAAAACGTGCGCGAGAACTGCTGCTGGTGCGTTGCAAAATCATTCTGCACCATATCCGCAAGCGCACCCGTGTCCGCACATGCCACCGCCTCCAGGAAAATCCTCAGCGTCCCTTCTTCCACAAACTCCGCCACCAAAGCGTCTTGTGCCAGCGCATCGTTCCTCGCCGCCGTCCACCTCTGTATCTGCCTTGCCACGAAATCCCTTATGTCACTCCTCTGCTTCTGCCCTGGCATGGCCGGCACCATCTCGAAATACGCATCGTCCGAATCGAACAGCCTCTTCACAAATGTGGCCACCCTGTCCGCTTCCCCTCTCTCCACCGCCGCATTTATCTTATTTTCCACCCCCGTCACCACACTCCTCACTCGCGCCACCGCATCCATCGCCGCAGCGTCCGGCAGCACGTGTGCAAGTATATTCCTGAGCCTCATTCCGCACTCGCGCTCGATCTCGTCATACTTCGCAAGCCGCCTCGTCTTGTCCGTCTCGACCTTCAAACGCCCGAACATGTAGTCCGTGCCAAGCCCGTCCTCAAACAACTTATTCAGTGCCTCTCTTCCCCTCCCATGCAAAAATGCCGCGCTGAAATCAGCATCCCTCTCGAATATCCCCGCCACCCCGTCATAACCGTTGCACTGCGCATATTGGTTCGCCGTGAAGAAACACTCCACGTCTCTCTTCCCCGCAAGCCCTATCTCCTCCGCCTTTTGCACATACGGCGCGAACCCTCCGCCTGTTGCCGCAGCCCCCGCAGTCGTCGCCACGCGCCCGAACAGCGAACAGTTCAAATACAGCTTGAGCGGCAGCACCCCGTCGAGATTCTCCGCCCCGTATGGCCTCAACCACGCTTTCAACCCCTCCGCAATCGCAGCCGGTCTCGCCACTCCTCCCGCTCGCGCAAGATCCACAAACACCGCAAACGCATCTATGTTGCACTTCTTCGCTTGCGCATGTATTATCGAGAGCGTCTTGCCCGTCTTATACATCTTCGTCAGCAATTCCAGTTGGTTGGCCTCCCCCAAATCTATCAGATTCGTCGCCCCCGCCTGCAGCCCCGTCGCGCGATTCGTCACGCCGGGCATGTCAAGCAAATCATGCTTCTCGAGAAAATCGAAGAACGCCCTCGTCCCCTCCGCCGTAGTGCGCCGCAACGGTATGCGCATCTCGCTCGTCAACGCCTGCAATGTCCCTATGCCGTTCAGCAGGTTATCGATCGTGTCCCACGAACCTTCTTCCGGCTTGCCGCAACTCAATACAATCCCGCGCGATGCTACTGCGTCCAATCGCAAACCGCGCATTGCGTCCACACGCCGCCTCGGATTTGGCTCGGTCGTATCCTTGTGCACGTTCAAAAATTCCAACGCCCCAATGTCCTCCAATATCGCCGCCGCTTCCATCGTTGCCCATATCCGCGCCGGAATGTTATGTTGCCGGATTAACTCCATCCACCGCGTCCTCTCCCTCAAAAGCAATTCAAACAACTTCGTCAGCTCGCTCTCGCCATCCCACAATAGCCTGTATCCCAATTCCTTCGCCTTGTCTATGCTTTCCGTGCACGCGCTGCTCAATATCTTCCCCCTCAGCTGCCCGTCGCGAAACTCCCTGTAGCGCGGATTCTCCTGCGCCATCGCTTCGCACACGTCACACACGTCTCGTAAAAATTCATACGCCCCCCTCTCCGCCATCGCCGCCGGCTCTCTCGTCGCATCCCGCACCTCGTTCAACTGCCACGGATTTTGCGACTCTATACACTCAAGCCTGTACCCCACCGCTATCGCATGCATTATCTGCGCATCGTCCGCCAGCGTCAACTCCACCGGCGCCCTCTTCCACTCGTCGTCCCCCTCTTCCTCCGGCAGATAAAACCGCGTCACCAACCCCGACGCATCCATCCCCCCGTTGAACGGATTGAACACCACATCGTATCCATCCGCCTCCCCCGCCCTTCCCGTCGAAAATCTCACCCTCCCGCTCCACCCCAAAGCAAGATTTTCATTCCTCCCGTCTCCATCTATATAATGCGCCAATAACGACGACTTCCCCGACTGCGACGGCCCCCAGAACGCCACGCACGCCTTCCCATCTTTCCCCTTTTCAATCGCCCTTTTCCTCTCTGCCGCCTGCATTATCCCGTCCAGCTCCGCCGCCGTCAACGTCCACTCCTGCGGCCTCTTCTGCGCATGCTGCCAATACCAATCAACCACTCTTTCCATTTCCACCTCCTCCTGCGTAAACAATAAAAACCCGCACCCCGCCGCTTCCGGCAAGGTGCGCTCTCCTACCCCTCAAACCCCACTATTATTCTATAATTGCAAATTATTCGGGGGGGGGGC
>JAFVCR010000159.1 GCA_017479035.1 Kiritimatiellia bacterium
CCACGCCAGTTTCGTGTTCGAATGTGGCGGCATCTGGCGTAGATTCTGTTGCGAGGCGCACCTCTTCGTCTGATGGCGGCACGATGCCGTCGTAGAAGCCTTCCACCGCCACTCTCCCCGCATCGTCGTGGAGCGAGGCCGCCATGCGTGCGATCTCCTGCGCGGGATTCGGTGCCGCGCCGCCGTATTCGCCGCTGTGCAAGTCGCACACCGGCCCTTCGAGCGTCATCTCGAAATGCGCCACGCCGCGCAACCCCGCCACTATCGCAGGGCGCAGACCTTGCGCCGCGTTAGTGTCGCACACCAGCAGCACGTCGGCAGCGATCTTCCTGCGTATGTCGCGCGCCATTGCGGTGAGCGCGGCCGAGCCGGACTCTTCCTGACCTTCGAGAAGTATCTTGATTGTTGGTGCGCAGCGGGTTTCGGCAAGGAAATCGCGCATCCCGCATAGAAACGCGAAGAACTGGCCTTTGTCGTCATTCGCGCCGCGTGCGTAGAAGCGCCCATCGCCACCCTGTGTGAGTTTGAACGGTTGCGTGCGCCATTCTTCTATCGGATCCACCGGTTGCACGTCGTAGTGGCCGTAGAACAAAATCGTAGGTGCGCCTTCCGCGCCTTTGCGTTCCGCAAAAAGAACAGGCGGCGCGCCTTTTGCCTTTTCTGTGGCGAGCAACTCGCCGGCGAAACCGAGTTTTGCAAGCCAATCCTTCAGCCATATCGCGCACTGCACCGTGTCGCGCAGATGCATCGGATCTGCTCCGACCGACTCGAACGCCACGAGTTTGGCGTATTCTTCAATGATGCCGTCTTCGATTGCCGTCATGGAATTTCTCCTCTTCTACAGATATGCGGATATGCGGGCTATTTCCGCCCGCCGCGCCCCCGTCCGCTCATAGTCGCCGTCTGCCATGCCGCGATTATACCACACATCACATCGCCGCGCAAGCGTGAAATCCGTTGTTTTGCGCCAGCACGGAGAATAGAAGCGCCGTGGCGGCGGCATCGTAGAGAGCGTCGTGGAATGTGCGCTCGGGGAAAAGCCTTTTCAGCATCGGGGCGAGTGCGAATGCATCCACAGCCGCGCCGAGTTTGTAGGACGGCAGACCGGGATGGCCGCGCTTTAGCATTTTCAACGTGTCGTGCCAGGGGCCGAACGGCGTAAGTGGTGCCAAGCGCGTAAGAATGGTGCGTTCAGTTCCCGCGTTGTGCGCCACGAGCGGCACGCCCGCGATGCGGCTTGAAATGTCGTGCCAGATTTCGTGGAAATGCGGTGCGGCGGCGAGATCGTCGCGAATCTGCGCCCATCTGCCGGGCGCGTATTTCGAGAACGGACGCGTGGGTGGAATGTGCAGATGCGATTCCCACATTTCATCGATGCCGCCGGAGGCTGGGTCGAACAACACGATGCCGATCTGCCACGGCTCGTTTTCGTAACCCTTTACGGTTCCGGTGGTTTCAAAATCTATCGCTGCGAATGTCATTGCCAATCAAGTACGAGTATGCCGAACATGTAGCTTGCGGCATTCATCGCAAGCACTACGCCAAGGATGCGCCATTTCATTTTGAACCCGTAGCGGAAGCACAGCATCAGCCATTCGAGCGCGACAACTCCAATCTCACACTCCAGCAATGGCGGGGATTCGCTGTTGCAGAAAGCGAACGCCGCCACCATCAGCGGATGCGAAACCAGATTCGCCAGCGTGAGTGCCACGAACCATCCGGGGAATCGCACCCACCATGCCGTGGCCAAATACTCCACTGCGATATTCATCGCTTCACCGGCGGCGAACGACGTAAGAAATGATGTCATGGCAGGCTCCCGATGAACAGCCCTAGGCAGTTTGCGCCGAATGCCGTGCCGCCCGCGTTCGGGGAGTTTGCGAACATGAGCGAAAGGACAGGCCCCGTGGCAAGTTGCGCCGTGAACAGCAGCGCAAGCCATGCCAATGCGCAATCTCCCGGGCAGAGAAATGCAAGTGCCGCGCTACCTGCCACGCTTGCGGCGGTGGTGCGCCATAGCCCTGCAAAACGCGCTATGTATCCTCCAGCGGCCTTGCCTGCAAGCGTTGCCGCAGTGGCGGCGGCAAGCATCGCCGCGCCAGAGTGGATCGTGCGCCCTGCCGCGAAAAGTCCCGCCCAGCTGCGCCATGCCACAAGCGCGAAAAGGAACACGAAGCACGCCAGCGCAGATGCGGAGACAAGCGTATTTGCGCTTTGCGCCGCCGCGCCGTCCCACACGATGCGCCATGCAGCCAATACCATGCACGCCACTAGCGCGGACGCGAATGCTGGCAGAAGTGCCGGCCACAGCCGTCCTGCGGCAAGCCCCAATGCGCCCGTGGAAATGAACAGCCCTATCGGGCCGCTTGCGCCGCTTCGTTTTTCAAGTATCGTTTTGCCGGCGGTCAAGTGGAAAAGCGCATTGCCGCTGCATGCCGCCACAAGCGGAAGCGTTCCGCTGCATCCGGCGAACGCCGCCACAGCCGATGCCGCCGCGAGAATCGTGCCGAGGAAGAAACCTCCGCGCACGAAACGCGGGAACGCATCGAGGAACATCCCCAGCGGCAGTTGCATGGCGAATGCCACAACGCCGTATACAAGCACTCGCTGCCATGTTACGCCGCCGCATGCAAGCACTCCGGCGGAGCACGCGTCTACGAGCGGATGCATTGCGGTGAAGATGGCGAGCATCGCGTCAGTGCTGAAGTTTTGCGGTCTTCATCCGCACGAAACATCCTGCGGCGAAAAGCGTCATTGCGCAGAACGCCACCGCAAGGCCTGTGGTGATACGCAGTGCATTCTCAAAACTTCTGCGCTCGTCAAAAAGTTTTTCGGTGAGGCCGGTTACTTCGTTTTTGAGCTGGCTACACTCTTCCCGCGCGGCCGCAAGCGTGCTACGCGTATCGGCGTTTTCGGATTCAAGCGCATCCAGCCGCGTCGAGAGTCTCGCCGCCGTCTTCTGCAATGCTTCGACATCCCGGCTGGCCGCACTTTTAGAAACCGGAGGCGGATATGGGGCAATGTCTCCCGGCGCAGACAATGCCGCCAACGCAAACGCAGCGAGGAAGAGACACTTTTTCATGCGTCCGTATCCGGTATGTTGTTCAGCACGCGCCTGTAGCCGTCCATGAGGCGCGGCATGCCGAAGTTTATCACAAGGCCCAGCGGCAGATGCATCGCCTTGAGATAGGTCTTCATGCAGTGCGTCATGGAAACCGGCGTGGAGTCTGCGGATTTCACCGCCACCGGCATGCGCCCGTCCACGAAGAGCTCTAGGCGGAATGCGTTTTTGATGGTCTCGCCCTCGAACTCTATCGCCACGGATTTCGAAGTTTCCACGTCGTGGCCGCGTGCGGAGAGTTCTGTTTCGAGTAGGCGCGTGTAAACGTCCACCGAAAGTCCGGGACCGAATGCGGAATGTATTTTTATGGCGGAGCCGAGTATGTCTCCAGTGAGTTCGCTGTCTGTAGATTCGTTTGTCATATAGTTTCCCCTGTGATATGATCAGGTGTAGCGCAGGACTTCATCTATCGTGGTGTAGCCGTCGAGGATGTTCCTCACTCCGTCTTCGCGCATCGTGCGCATCCCAAGTTCTCTTGCTTTCTCGCGGATTACGAGCGTAGGCGAGCGCGCGGAGATGAGCTCGCGTATCGGGTTGGACACGCGCAGATATTCGAAAATCGCCTTGCGGCCCTTGTATCCCGTGCCGTTGCAAGTCTTGCAACCTTTGCCGTAGTAGAACGGCCGCCCGCCTATCTGGTCGCGCGTGAGATTGATGCGCTCGAGTTGTTCGTCGTCCGGCTCGTATGGCGTGCGGCAGTCCTTGCAGCACGTGCGCAGAAGGCGCTGGCCGAGAACCGCCTCCAGCGTGGAGGCCACCATGTACGGAGCCACGTTCATATCCACGAAACGCATCACCGCGCCGGCGGCATCGTTCGTGTGCAGCGTGGAAAAGACGAGGTGCCCCGTCAATGCCGCCTGGATTGCCACCTCCGCAGTTTCAAGGTCGCGGATTTCTCCGATAAGCATCACGTCCGGGTCCTGACGCAGAAACGCACGCAGAACTTTGGGGAACGAGTTGCCGGCGGCGTGGTCCACCGGGCACTGCACTATGCCGTCCACATCGTATTCCACAGGCTCTTCCGCCGTGAGGAGTTTGGAATCTATCGTATTGATGCGCTTGAGGACGGAATAGAGGGTTGTGGTTTTGCCGGAGCCCGTAGGCCCCGTGACCACGATGATGCCGTTGGGCTTTTCGATGTCGATCGTAAGCTGTTCGTAAACGTCTTCTGCAAGCCCCACGTTTTCAAGATCAAGCGACGTGGCGTACTGGTCGAGAATACGCATAACGACCGACTCCCCATGCGCCGTGGGCAGGCACGACACGCGCAGATCCACCGGCCTCCCCGCCACCGTTATCGCTATGCGCCCGTCTTGCGGGATGCGGCGTTCGGCGATGTTCAGCCCCGCCATGATCTTCACGCGCGAAATTATCGCCGGCGCCATCGATACGTCCGGCGCCTTCACCTCGTACAACGCGCC
>JAFVCR010000160.1 GCA_017479035.1 Kiritimatiellia bacterium
CTTCACCACCGTCTGTATTCTTTCGCCGCTTCGCGGCTTAAAAACTTCGTGGACTTTGTGTGAGGCGTTATGCTACCACCCCTTGCCATTCATCCGCACCTGCGCCCTTGACGACGCTCCATGCTGGAACGTCCCGTCCGCCTCATCCAAAAATCCGGGATAAGGGTGGCAGGAGAGGAGGTGTTAGTTGGCGGCCGCCTGGCGGTATTCCACGCGGCGCAGGATGCGTATCTGGAGGATGGTGAATGCGATCAGCCCGGTGCCGAGGAACCATGCCATAGTGGTGGCGGTGGAGAAGCGCAGGTTGTTGTAGGCCTCTTTCCATATGGCAAGCGAGAGGACGCTTGTAGCGTCGCCAGGACCGCCGAACGTCAAGAGAAATATGGAGCCCATGCCCTGGAACGCCGCGATGAACGCGCCTACGAAGTTTATCACGAGCAGCGGTGCGAGTTGCGGGAGCGCGATGTGGCGGAAGCGTGCAAATATGCCGGCGCCGTCGAGCGCGGCGGCTTCGTAGTAGTCGGGCGGCATCGAGTGCAGCGCGGCAATGTAGATGAGCGCGGAATATCCCATGCCGGCCCATACGCCGGGCAGTATGCAGCAAAGCATGGCCCATGCGGGATCCTGCAGCCAGCCATGCCGCGCCACGCCGAAGATAGCGAGAATCTGGTTGAGCATGCCGTTCTCCGTGGGGTCGAACATCAGTTTCCACAAAAGCGTCACGACGAGCGCACTGGTAAGATGCGGCAGGAAATAGACGAGGCGGAAGAACACTTTGCCGCGCGGGATTTCAGAAAGCAGCAGAGCGAGAGCCACAGGCGCGAGGAAGCCCAACGCAAGAGTTATGCCTACGTATTCAAACGTGCGTCCCCATGCTTTCCAGAAGTTGGCATCGGTGGCCACGCGTATGAAATTGTCGAGGCCGACCCATTCGCCGCCGCCGACTACGCGATAGTCTTGGAATGCCATTACCGCGCCGCGCAAAAGCGGGTAGTAACTCCATACGGCTATGAGAGCCACCGCAGGGAAAAGAAAGAGAAACGGCACTACGCCAGTCCATGAAATACGCGTTGAACCGCGTGGAGAAAGAGGCTTTGCGCCAGACGGATTTTCTTTTTCCCCGTTGTGCCTTGCAAACGCAAACATCGCCGCGAGGGCGACTATGAGCACCACGCCGAGCACCACCCGTGCAAGCGGCCGCGCTTCGTTGATTTTCGATTTGTCGGCATCGAACATCAAACCGCGGTTGGCATCTTCGGTGATCGAATGCAGTGCGGAGGCGTAGTCGAAACGCGCACCGTCTTCGCTCAACAGCAACCCAAGGAAGCGACGGCTTACGAGGTCGCTTGCAGCCTGCCAGAACCCCATGTAAGGTTCGGTTACGGCTATCACGCTGCCGCTTTCCAAGTCGTTGTACATCTCGCGCACGGAGGGGGGAATGTCCGGCAGATATTCTTCAAGCCCGAGCCGGACAAGGTCACGCGGGTCGCACCATCTTGCACGGCCTTCAGCGACGTTCTTGCGCACGGTTTCGTCGTGCACGTCTTGCGAGGCGAGTGCTTTCACGCATTCCCATACTGCGTTGCGTTCGTTTTCGGGTCTGCGGGCGACGCCTTCGGTCATGGCGTAGAAATGCTTGTGCGCCTGCAGGACGCGCGGCAGCGACCCGTCTTTTGAAGGGAATGGCATGATGCCGATTTCCTCTGGCGGAAACTGCAGCTGTTCCGTGAGATGGGCTACGGTGTTTTCTCCGCCGAAGACGCACACCGCCTCGCCTTGCGCAAAAAGTTCCGCAGCCTCCGCAGAACTTGAAAGCGTAGGCAGTGCACGCACGAAACCTTGCGCGATGAGCCGTTGCAGGAAACCCGCAGCCTCGAGCGCGGCGGGGGAGTCGAAATGCGAACGCCACTGGCCGGATTCGTCTTTGCCGACCACATCTCCGCCGGCGGACTGCACCCAGGGGAGGAATCCCCACGGGCGGTTTTCTATTGCGAGTGCGCGTTGGCCGCGCTGGACTGCCGCGCCGCCGAAGATCTTGTTCGCGTCCGTGAGGAGGCGGCACCATTCCTCAAATTCGCGCCATGTGCGGGGCGGTTTTTCCGGGTCGAGGCCGGCATTGCGCACAATGTCTTTGCGGTAGAGGAGGCCGCAGTATGCGATGCCGGCGGTGGGCACGGCATATATGTGGCCGTCCTTGGTGGCTACATCGCGCCAGAGTTGAGGAACGTCGGGAAAGTCGCGCCAGTCGCACATCCATTCATCGAGCGGATGGCAGAAACCTTCTTCGATGTCGTGGCGGAGGATGTGGAACCACGCCTTGTATACGTCGGGTGCGGCACCGCCGGCGAGAGCGAGCATGAACGCCGTGCGGCCGCCGCCGCCAGGTAGCGTGAGAGAACCCCACTCGAGCGGACGTATCTCCGGATGCGCGGCGGAGAACTGCAAAAGTTTTTTAGTGGCGGGCTCTTCCGGATGGCGCGTGTTGAGCACCATGTGGAACGTGACATCCACAGGCTCGGCTGCATGGGTGGCAAGTGGATGCGCCATGCACGAAAGGAGCAAAACCGTGGCGCATACAGCAGCCTCTGCACCATGAAACGCCACGCGTCAATTCCTTTCCGCCGGGAACGCCGATGAAGCAACAGCCGCCACGTAATCGGCAAAACCTTTGCGAGCCAAGGTGCCGAGGTCGGCGAATTTGCGCGCGAACGATGGCACTCGCCCGGTGTTGAGGCCAAGGAGATCGTGCATTACAAGCCATTGCACATCGCAGTGAGGCCCGGCACCGATGCCTATGGTGGACATCGCCGAGGTTTCCGTGATTTCCTTTGCAAGCGCATCGGGGACGCATTCGAGCGTGACGGCGAAAGCACCGGCTGCCTCCAGCGCGGCAACGTCGTTTTTGAGTTGCGTGGCGGCGGCGGCGGTCTTGCCTTGCATTTTGAACCCGCCTAGAGCATTGACGCTCTGCGGCATCAGCCCCACATGCGCAACCACGGGTATGCCGTTTTCCACGAGCCTTTGTACGAGCGGTGCGCGGAACGCGCCGCCTTCAAGTTTTACAGCGTCGGAGCCGGCTTGCAAAGCGCGGATTGCGTTTGCCAAGGCGGCATCGTCCCCGCACTGATACGCGCCGAAGGGGAGGTCGCACACCACGAGCGCGTCTTTCACCGCGCGTGCCACGGCGGCGGTGGCGGAAAGCATTTCGTCCATCGTAACGGGCAGAGTGGTGCCGTATCCGAGTGCCACCATGCCCATTGAATCGCCAACCAGTATGCAGGGCACGCCCGCTTCGTCGGCAAGTTTTGCGAAGCAGGCATCGTATGCGGTGCAGCAGCCGAGTTTGGATTTGCCTTTTTCGGCGGCGAATGCGGGAACCGTCCATTTTTTCATTGCATGATCTCCGATGCGCGGATTATACCAAATCCCCGCGCCAAACGCAATATGCACGTTTGCCGCTATTGCAAGGGATGGGGGAATGTGGTATAATATGGATAAATTTGCGAAAGGTATCGATAATATGGCTACGAACTATGCTTGCTTGAACCCCATTGCGGCGGTAGGTCTGGACCGCCTCGGCGATGGATACGGGAAAACGGATGATGTGGCGGCTGCCGATGTGATCTTCGTGCGTAGCGCAAAGATGGACGAGATCGCACCCTCGCCGAAACTAAAGGCCGTAGCCCGCGCAGGAGCCGGCGTGAACAACATCCCCCATGCGGACTACGCCAAGAAGGGCGTGGTGGTTTTCAATACTCCCGGCGCGAACGCCAATGGCGTGAAGGAACTCGTGATAGCGGCGATGCTCCTTGCCAGCCGCGACATTGTGGGCGGCATCGAATGGGTGAAGGAAAACAAGGGCGACGAGAACATCGCAAAGAGCGCGGAAAAGGCAAAGAAGGCCTTTGCCGGCACGGAAATACTCGGCAAGACGCTTGGCGTGCTAGGCCTTGGCGCGATAGGGCGCAAGATCGCCGCCGCCGCGCAGGCTCTCGGGATGGACGTGATTGGCTACGACCCGTTCGTGAAGGAACTCGAAGGCGTAAAGGTGGTGGCGAATGTCGATGAAATCTACAAGGTTGCAGACTTCATCACAATCCACGTGCCCGCATTGCCCGACACCAAGGGTATGGTGAATGCAGAGGCGATCGCCAAGATGAAGGACGGCGTGATCATCATCAACGCCGCGCGCGACGTCCTCGCAAACGAGGCGGACGTGCTCGCCGCGATCAAGTCCGGCAAAGTGCGCAAGTATGTGAGCGACTTCCCCAACACCACGACCGCCGGGCAGGACGGCGTTATCGTGATTCCCCATCTTGGCGCTTCCACCGAAGAGGCCGAAGACAACTGCGCTGTGATGGCCGCCGATGAAATAAAGGACTTCATCGAGAACGGCAACATCCGAAATTCGGTGAACTATCCCGCCGTCTCGCTAGGGCCGAAGGCGGCTTTGCGCATTGCGGTATGCCACACGGCGGAAGCCGCCGGCGCGGTGGAAGCGGCACTTGCCGGTGCGGCGAGCATAGCGGCCAAGACGCGTGGAGACGTGGGCTACACGCTAGCCGAAGGAGTGCGTGCGGAAGTGGCGGCGATCGAAGCCATACCGGGCGTATTGAAGGTGAGAACCGTCTAAGACAAGAAATCAATTGGTGACGCAAGCGACATGCCTCCTAAAAAGCCAGTGAAGAAGCAGCAGAAGTCCCTCCTCTCGATGAAAATCGGAGGAGGGGGCGAGGCTGTGATGAAAAGCACGGACGTGCTGCTTTTCACTGGCGAACTTGCAGATTTGCTGGAGGCTGGCATGACGCTTGGTCAGGCGTTGGGCGCGCTGGCGAACCAAGGTGAAGAGGATTCGCCGCAGCGCGCCATTTGCAAGGATCTCACCGAGCGCATCGTAAACGGCGAGGCGTTTTCGCGTGCGGTGGCGCATCATCCCAAGACGTTCCCGCCGCTCTACTCCAGCATGCTGAAGGCGGGCGATGCCTCGGTCGCGATGATTGACGTGTTGCGGCGGCTGGCGGATCACTACGAACGGCACGATGCGATGGTCTCGAAAATAAAAGGTGCGATGACCTATCCCGTGGTGGTGCTGTGCATAGGCGTGGCGGCGGTGGTGTTTGCGCTGACGTGGATCATACCGAAATTCCAGGCGATATTCGATTCGATGGGGGCCACGCTGCCGCTGCCTACGCGCATACTCCTGGGCATGAGCGACGGCTTGATAAAATACGGCTGGTTCATTGCTGCGGGAATCGTTGCGCTGTGGCTGTGGCTCCGGCGCTGGAAAAACACGGATGCGGGGCGTGCGAAAATCGATGCGTGGAAACTCAAGGCTCCGCTCGTTAAAGGCATCGTGGCGGCGGGTGCGTATTCCAGCCTTGCGTACACTATGCGAACGCTGCTTGTGAATGGGGTCAACGTGCTCAACGCATTGAAGATTTGCGAAGAGACGTGCGGCAACGCGGTAATCGCAAAAGCGCTTGCAGATGCGCGGCGGCGCGTGACGGACGGTACGTCCATTTCGGGGCCGCTTGCGGCTAGCGGCGTGTTCCCAAAGATGATGACCGACATGCTGGCCGTGGGCGAGAAGGCCGGCAATATGGCAGGTTCGCTGGAGCACATCGGCGTGCGCTACCAGAAGGATATGGACCGCAACATCACGGCGTTCACCAACGCGCTCGAACCGATACTGATAGTGATGATCGCGGGTATCGTGGGGTTCATTGCAATATCCATCCTGCTGGCGGTGTTCCGCGTGACGAGCGCGATAGGCGGCGGCTGAGCGGGTAGGGGACGGGAAAGACGAAAGTTCAACGGTTTCAAAGAGAAGGAGCAGGTGCTATGGAAGAAAATCTGAAGAATGCGAAAGAAGCGGCAAAGGCAGGCTTTACGCTAGTGGAATTGCTTGTGGTGGTGGCGATTCTGGGTATCCTCGGCGCGGTTGCCACAATGGGCATGACCGGGCACACGGCAAAGGCGAAGGTAACCGCCACGCGTACCACGATGGGCACCATCGATGCAGCGTTGGAGTCGTACGCCACTACGCACAAACTCCCCAAAACGCAGGAGGAGTTCGTGGATGCGTTGACCAAGAGGCCAAACGACGATGAACCTGCTCTGATAAAGGGCGGCAAGGATGCGCTCAACGATGCATGGGGCAATCCCATCCAGTATACGCGCAAGGGCAAGCACGTATATTTGCTGCGCAGTGCCGGCGAGGATGAAGAGTTCAATACGGACGACGACATCCTCAACGACCAGGAATGATGCCGGCAGGATGCGCCGCAGCGGTTTTACGCTAATCGAGCTGCTGATCATCGTGGCGGTGATCGGCGCGATGCTCGCAATGGCGGTGGGCAGCGTCACGGCGGGAATGGAAACCTCGCAAATGGCCGCTGCCGGCCGCACCGTGGTGCAGTTCGTGCGCCACGCACGCACGGTTGCGCTGTTGCAGCAGCGTCCGTGCGTGATTACTTATGCTGACGGCGGCGACGGGGAAGATGCCGCCGTGGTGATAAAAGTGGAACTGCAAGCCGACGCGTCTGGCGATCAGGTGCAGTCCGTAAAGAACGTCTATCTCCCCGCATACGATGACGACGAAGAGGCTTTCGACAGCGACAACGCCAAAGGCAAGCGTGCGGACGGCCTTGCGGATGTGATGAACTTCATGGAAAAACGTTTCGAGGGTTTGCGCATACGCGTGGAAAAACTTGGCATGGACGGCAAAGCGTATGATTCAAACGAGGGCAAAAGCGCGATTTCAGTATTCAGCAATGTAGATTATCTCCTTGCCGAAACGCGCCGCCGCCGCGCCGAGGAAGAACGCAAAAGAAGCGGCAAAAACGACGATCCATTCGACGATTCCGGCGATCACGCGTCCGGCGATGCCGCCGCAGAAGAACCCGTCAGCATAACATACGAGCCAAACGGCCGCACAGAGGCTCACCGCGTCACGCTCTATCGTCCCGGCACCGACCCCGATGCGGACGGTTTGACGATTGAAGTAGACCTTTTTGGCAAACCCGTAGTGGAATAATCTGCAGAATTCCCGGGTTTTGCACTGTTTCCCGTTTTACATGCAATAAAGTTCCCGGTATATTCCGGTATGAACCCCGCTCTCAATATCTGTGTGCGGGGGTTTGTTATACTATATCCATAGCGATGGTGGAAATTTCAAGGGCTTAAAAATAAATTTTAAGGGCTTAAATTGGTCATTTCAAGGGCTTGAAATTTAATTTTGACCTCTTGAAATTTATTTTTAAGCCCTTGAAAGTGTAATTTTAAGCCCTTGAAATAAAAATTCAAGCCCTTGGAATTTTCCACAAAGCCCGGCTTACGCCGTTGCTAAAGGTAGGAATTTATTTGCTTGCCTTCCACTGATAGGGCTGAATGTGTGCGCGATATGGTCGTCGAACTAAGGAGGGTACTCGAATCGTCCTCACGCAAAGTGACAGCGGACGGAGCCGTGTGCGGACGGAGGGGCTGTGCGGCAGACCTCCTGCGCATTCGGGCAGCGAGGGGCGAATGCGCATCCTTGCGGCCATGCAGTGGGGGGAGGGACGGTGCCGGGAATGTCGCGCAGAGGCGCATTGCGCGGCGCATCGAGAAGGGGGACCGCCGCGAGAAGCCCTTGCGTATATGGATGGCGCGGGTGTTCGAGCACGGCGGAGACTTTGCCGGATTCGATGGTTTCACCGGCATAGAGGACGTACAGATCGTCCATCCATGCGGCTACAAGGCCAAGGTTGTGGGTTATGAAAAGCACGGCCATGCCGGTTTCGGCGGCGAGGGTGTCGATGAGGGAGAGAACTTGTTTCTGCGTGGTGACGTCGAGCGCGGTGGTGGGTTCGTCGCAGACTAGGACATCGGGGCGTGCGGCGAGAGCCATAGCAATCATTGCACGCTGCTGCTGGCCGCCGGAAAGTTCGCACGGATATGCGCGGACGGCGCGGGCGGGATCCGGGAGGCCTGTGCGCGCCAGAAGGGAGAGTATTTCGCGCTCGCGTTCGCGGCGAGGGACGCGTGAGAGGTTTTCTGCAATTTGTTCGCCAATGCGCATTACCGGGTTCAATGCTTCCATCGGGTTTTGAAATACGTATGCGAGCGTGCCGGATACGCGCATCGAGCCGCCGCGCCGGGCGCGGTCGGTGGGGGGGAGGCCGGCGAGGGAGAGTGCGCTGAGGCTTTTGCCGCAGCCGGATTCGCCAACGAGCGCGACGCGGCCGCCGCGAGGCACGGCAAACGACACGTCGCGCACGGGGACGATGGTTTGCCCGTCGCGTTTGAATGCCAAGGAAAGATTGCGCACGTCTATCATATAATGCATTAGGCCTCGTTGCGCAAGCAATATATCACGTTTGCCGCCGTTTTGCAACACAATAACGAAAAGCCTTTATTTATTGGGCCTCAGGGCATGTCCGGGGAGTTTTGCGGCGGCGGAGGCATATAGTGCTTGACTTTTGCGGGGAAATTTGAGATAATACCTCTTAATTTCATGCCGGAGTCGGCGGTATTCCAGTCGGTTCCGCGCGGATGATCCCTAGCATCCGCCACAACGGACAAAGACCCGCAAGGGTACAAAACCAGAAGAAAAAGGACAAGAGAATGCAGAAGACTACAAGACCCAAGAACCCGGGCGAAAACCGCAAGTGGTTCCTGGTGGATGCCGAAGGCAAGAGCCTTGGGCGTTTGGCCGTGGTAGTGGCCAACAAACTCCGCGCAAAAGACCTCCCGACGTTCGATCCGTCGGTTGACGCAGGCGCGTTCGTGATAGTGGTGAACGCCGCCAAGGTGCGGCTGACCGGCAAGAAGGAGGAGCAGAAGATCTATCAGCGCTACTCCGGCTACCGCGGCGGCCTCAAGGAGTTCACGGCGGCGGAAATGCGCGCGGCGCATCCCGACCGCATGATCAAGGAAGCGGTGTGGGGCATGCTCCCGAAGAACAACATCGCACGCAAGATGATGACGCGCGTGAAGGTGTTTGCTGGTGCAGAGCATACGCATGCCGCGCAGAAACCCGAAACGATCGAACTCTGACACGGGCGAAAGGAGTATTTGAGAAATGGCCAAGATTGAAGTTATCGCCGCAGGAACCGGACGCCGCAAAACGGCGGTGGCTCGTGTGAACCTCGTGAAGGGTTCGGGCAAGTGGCTCGTAAACAAGACGGCGCTCGAGGAGTACATAACCTCCGAAGCACTACGCACATACCTCAAGCAGCCCGTGGCGATCACCGGGTTCGATCTCTCGCAGGTCGACGTGGTGGCGTACGCCAAGGGCGGCGGCTGCTCCGGCCAGGCCGGTGCAATCCGTCACGGTCTTGCACGCGCTCTTGCGGCGGCCGATGCGGATCTCCGCGCGCCGCTCAAGAAGGCAGGCTGCATGACGCGCGACAGCCGCATGAAGGAGCGCAAGAAACCCGGTCAGCCCGGTGCACGCAAGCGCTTCCAGTTCTCGAAGCGTTAATCACGCAAACATTGCGGAGCCCCGTTTGGGGGTGGCCGCAGGAACGGACGGCGGCGCGTTGGCATCAACGCGCCTTGCCGTTTTGAAGAAGGGCTATCAAATGGCTTTTGGATTCATCAAAAAACTGGTTGCGGCCATAACCGGCGGCAGCAAAAACAAAACACCGCAAGGCGGCAGAAACGAGCGCCGGCAGGGGCAGAAGCGCGGCAAAAACGTCAAGAACGAAAATGTCGGCAAGCGCGGCGGCCAGGACGGCAAAGGCGGAAACGGCGGCAAGGGGCAGCATCGGCAAGACAGGCCGGATCGCCAGCAGAAGGATCGCGGCGAACGCAAAGACGAACGGCGGCAGCAAGAAACGCGCAGCGAGCGTAGGCAGGGGGGCGGCCGCAATGGCGAGAGGCCGGAGAAAAACGGCAGGCGCAGGAACGAGCGCGGCTTCCAGGGGCGTGAGCGCAGACTTGGAGCCGTGAACACCGCAGCCAACGAGATGCGCCCCGGAGGGGTTGTCACCGAGGCGGAACAGGCGCGCCGTGCAGAGGCGCATGCAAAGTGGAACATTGCATCGTTCACCGTGGAGCCGCAGGAGGGGAAAAAACGTTTCCACGACTACGACCTGCCTTCGGAGGTGATGCACGGCATTGCCGATCTGGGATTTCAGTATTGTACGGACAGTCAGGCATTGAGCCTGGAGCATGCGCTTGCCGGCAAGAACGTTGCAGGCAAGGCGCAAACCGGCAGCGGCAAGACGGCGGCCTTCCTCGTGGCGATACTTACGAGGTATCTGCGCACGCCGGAAAAGCGCGCAGATCGTGTCGGCACGCCGCGCGCGCTGGTTCTCGCGCCGACGCGGGAACTCGTGATACAAATCTGCAAAGACGCAGAAGCAATAGGCAAATACTGCGGTTTGCGCAGCCTTGCGGTGTACGGCGGCATGGATTACGACCGCCAGAAAGCCGAACTGCAAGAGGCACCGGTGGATCTACTGGTGGCCACGCCGGGGCGTTTGCTGGATTTCTGCCAGCAGCGCGTGATCAATCTGCGCAATGTGGATACGTTGGTAATCGACGAAGCAGACCGCATGCTGGACATGGGTTTCATCCCGGATGTCAGCCGCATAATGGGGCATTTGCCGCGCAAGGACGCACGCACGACGATGCTGTATTCCGCCACTCTCACGGATCGCGTGATGGAACTGGCCCTGCGCTGGATGGAGCAGCCCGTTAAGGTGGAAATCAACACCGAACACAACGCCACCGACACAGTGCGGCAGGTGGTGTATGTGATCCGCGCGGAAGACAAATTCACCGTTCTCTACAATCACATCGCGTTGCATCCGGATGCCCGCGCAATCGTCTTCTGCAATCGCAAGGTGACCACTGAAGACGTGGCGGCCAGCCTGGCACGGCGCGGCGTGAAGTGCGAAATGCTCTCCGGCGACGTAAACCAGAACAAACGCCTGCGCGTGCTGGAAGATTTCCGCTCCGGCAAGGTCAAAATCGTGGTAGCCACCGATGTGGCGGGACGCGGAATACATGTGGACGACATAGACTATGTGATCAATTTCGACTTCCCCTACGAGGCCGAGGATTACGTCCACCGTATCGGGCGCACGGGGCGCGCCGGCAACACCGGGATTGCGATTTCGTTTGCAGATGAGGACGAAAGTTTTGCCATTCCCGAGATAGAGGAATACATAAAAGAACCGCTCAAGTGCACTATCATCGGCGAGGACGATCCTCTATTGAAGCCGCTTGCCAAACTAGCGCGCGGCGAACGCGGCAGACTCGCCGCAGTGGATGCCGCCGCCCAAGCAGCAGTTGATGCGCGCGAAGCCGTGACCGAAGAACAAAAAGCCGCCGCCGCCGCTATGGTCGGTGCCGGAGGCAATTCCGTTTCGGTAAAGAACGCACAAGGCAAAGAGGCATTCGTGCGCAGTGATGCCGCCGAGCGCAAGGAACCTACGTTTGCAAACGCCCTCGACGAAAAGAAGGTGCGTGACGAGCGTGAGATATACGACATCCCCGTTGGCCAGAAAACGCGTTTCGAGGAATGGGCTCCGGACAAGGCACCTCCAAAGCCCGGCAGCGATGCAAAATAACAAAAGAGCGCAAGCAATTCGCTTGCGCATTTTTGTTTAATGGTGCGCGATGGATCAGGTGCGGACGAGTGCGTAGCGGCGTGTTCCGTCCGGCAAGATGAAAATCGCCGCGCTGTCGAGAAAGTCCACCCATGTTCCTACGGTCCAGCCTTGCGGCCTTGCGTGGCGGGCGGAAAGGAATGCGGCATTGTATAGGTCGTGCGTGGTGAATATGCCAAGGCGGCTTGAAAAACGCGACATCACGAACTCCTCCACTGCGTCGGTGGCCTCCGCCAAAGGGGCAAAGCCGCATTGCGAGCCTTTGGCGATATATTCAAAGACGAGGTCGAAGAACGGACGCGTCTTGAACGTTTCCCACACCAAAAGGCGATCGGAAAAATACGGCGACGAATTCCCGATGTAGTCGTCGGTAGGGATGGTGGCGATGTTCCACTTTTCTGCAAGCCCCATTCCTTCTGCCACTTTGGCGGCGGTCATGCGAGTGCGGCGTAGAGGGCTGGAGAAGAATTGCACGTCTTCATCCGCGCAAGCGCCGTGCAGAGCCCGCCCAACGCGCAGGGCATCCTCCGCTCCAGCAGCAGTGATAGGCAGGTTTGCGCCGAAGGTAGGATCATCCTTTTCTATGTGGGGACGCTCTGCATGGCGCATCATCATAAGCACCCGTTCGCCTCGCGCAAGTGCGTTGCGGACATCTTCGAGCGACAACTCGAAACACTCGAACGCACCTTGCCGCAGAAGTTCCGTTTTGCCGTTTGCGTATGTTTTCACAACGGTGGAGGCCGTGCCGCCCTTGCAAATTCCACCGTCTGCGATGATGTCCGCCTCGACGGATACTGCTGCGGCGGATGCGGCATCGCCCGCGCCGCTTTCGTTTGCGCTTGTAACGCGCAGGACACCGCCGCACATTGCGCATAGGTTGCGAGTCCATTCGCAATCTGGCACGCGCACACCTTCGTAACCCTCTTCGCGTGGAGCAACGATCGTAAGCGCACCGGGCCAGCCTTTCGCCGCAAGCCATTTTGCCGCTTGCGGCAATGCACCGCAGAATCGTTCCGCGCTTTCGGCGCAGTCGGCAAGCAGTGCAACAGGTTTTGCGGCGGAGCGGTGCTTTATTTCGTAGAGTCGTTGCACCGCCTCCGGATGCGATGGATGTGCTGCAAGCCCGTAGACGGTGTCTGTTGGGATTATAGCAACGCCGCCGCCCAGCAGCACGCTGGCGGTTTTGCGCAATCCTTCTTCATCTGCGGCAACGCAAATCATTTGGGGCTCCTCCGTTTGACTGCGGCGCGTGCGACAAGCGCAAGCCCTATCGCCGCCATTGCCAGGGATATTGTCTGGCCGATTGTGAGAATGCCGCCGACAGTCGCGCGCGGATCGCCGCGTAGCACTTCGTTGACGCAACGCCACGCGGCATACAATACGAGATACGTCCCCGCCACAAAACCTTTCGCAAAGCGTTTGCGCACTTTAAGATACACCGCAAGCAGCACTGCGAACAGCACGAGCATCGCCGCTGCCTCAAAAAGTTGCGTGGGCAGGACAGGTAGCGATTCCCCGGCATTGTAGCCCACCAGTCCTTGGTTGTAATGTTCATACCATGCCGGCGACAATCTGGGGAAGCGTACTGCGCACGCATTGGCGGAGACTTTGCCGTAGCAGCATCCGTAGAAGAAACATCCCACCCGTCCGAACGCATGCCCCAGCGGCAGCACCGTGCATACGAGGTCTCCCATGTCAAGCGGGTTCTCTTTTTTTGCCGCGCACCAGCCGCAGAAGAGAATAGCGTCTGCGATGAGGCCGCCGTAGAACATGAGCCCGCCTTTGTCGATGCGCACGATTTCCGCAAGATTGCCCGCGAACTCCGTCTGCCAGTGTTCTATCACATACGCGATTCTTGCGCCTACGATGCCGCCTGCCATCATCAGAATCAGCAGGTTGGAGAGCGCCTCCACGTTTCTGCCGTCTCTCTTGCAAAGCCACGCGCACATCTGCCACGCGGCTATGAACCCAAGTGCCATCATCGCGCCATAGGTCTTCAAATGGAAAACACCAAAATCTATCAAATCAGGATGCATGGTAGGTGCCGGTTCGCAGATGTTTGCGGTTGCGTCTCACAACGCTTCCAGTATTGCAAGATTTGCACGGGTGGTGGCAAGGACGTCACCCTCCCACGTTCCGTCTCCGCGCTGCGTCTGCACGAGCCGCAGCGCAAGTTCTTCCCGCGTCTCGCGCTTTGCATCCTTTGCGATGCGTTCCACGGCACGTGCGGCAAGCGAAACCGCGTGATCGACCTCATTCTGTACGGACGGCTCCAGCGGCGCGTCGCTCCCGCGCAACGGCGCAAGCGCCACAGTAGCCGCGCCGCACAGCCACGCCGCCGCAAGTGCAATGGCAAACCATACCTTCTTCATAAAATCTCTCCTTCGAGTGTGTTCTTTTCGAGCGTTGCAAGCACGGGCTTTCCCTGCGCGAAAATCCTTTTCCCCGCAAGCAGCGTGGCAGGCCAATTGCGCAGAAACGCATCCACTGCCGACGAACTTGCAAAATGCACCGCATCGAAAACAGGTGTTATATTATATGATATGGGAGTGTTCGTGTAAATGATTTTTTCGTCCACCGCCGCGCCGCGCATGCGCATGGCATCTGTGATTGTCTTCGTGGACTTGTCGCTAGCTATACGCAGGATGCGCATACCCGCGAGATTCGCCGGCAGCGATGCTACGAGCCCTTCGCTCGAGGCCTCCTCCGGCACGATGTCTGCATATATGCCGCGTGATGCAAGCGCGCGCGCGGTTCCGCGTCCGCACGTCCACACCAGCGGCAAAGTCCGCACATCGCCACTCCATGCCTCGAAGAAACACCTTGCCGCAGCAGGGCTTGCAAACACTATCGCATCGTAGCCGCGCACATCTATGGCGCATTTCACGGTCTGCAATTTCACAAGCGGCATCGCCACGGCCGTCCCGCCATAGTCTTCCACTTTCAAGCGCACGCTTTCTTGCACGTCTTCGCTTGCAGTGACAAGAACGCGCATACCCCGCAGCAATCCGTTTTTCGCCCATCTGTGTTTTTCGCACGGCCCGGTGAAACGCACACCAGGCCTGTCGTCTGCGGCACTGCGCCGTTTGATTTCTTCGCGCAACCCGCCGGCATCAAGCACCACGGTGCCGCCGTCGCCACCGGCATCCATGTATGCCACTTCGTTTATAGCATTTGCAGACGAACGCGGCGTTGACACTTTGAACCCTGCCGCCTCGCCCCGCCTTGTCAACAGCATCCCCGTAGCGGCTGCAGCCGTGGAATGCGCACCCACGCCAGGACGCACTGCAAACGGCAGACGCAACTCCTCCAGCGCATCCGTTTCTTCCGCAAGCCTTCCGTAGACCGTGGCATCCCCGCCCTTTAGCCTTGCCACGCGCTTGCCCTTGCGTGCTTCGTCGCAAATCATCTGCGTTATCTCGCTTTGCGCATGCGAATGCCTGCCGCAGCGTTTGCCCGCATATATCCATTTGCCGTTTTGCGCGCCGTTCTGCTGCGGGGCAAGCGCGTCCGCAATCACCGTGTCCGCCTCTTCAATATCCCTTGCTCCGCGCACAGTGATGTTCCCCGCATCGCCCGTTCCGCCGGAAACGAAACGCACGGCTTTGACGAATCTCCAGCGCAATTCCTCGAAGAATCCGTTGCCTTTTTTCCACACCAAAGCAAGGATTCCCTGGCCTTCCGGCGGCGGCAATTCCTCCAGCGGTATCGGCTCCACATGGAAGCGCGCCATATCTGCACCGAGCCTGTTCAGCCCCGCCAGAGCCATCACGATTGCATCGAATTTGCCAGCCGCCAACTGTTCCAGCCGTGCATCTATCGCGCCGCGCACGGGTTTGGCAAGCGCGCCAGGGAATTTCTTTTCCATCCAAGCCGCGCGCCGTGCGGAACTCGTGCCAATCGTTTTCGGTGCGGAGTGCGCATTGCAAAGCCGCACCAGTGCATCGCGGGGATCTTCCCTCCAGGGCAGCCATACCCAATCGAGATCATCCGGGAGCGGATAGGCAAGGTCCTTGGCGGAATGTATCGCGCAGTCGATTTCGCCAGAGCGGATTGCATCGTCAAGGTCTTTGGTGAAGAAATCCGCCGCAGCCTGTTCGATCGGCGTTTCGAGGTCGCGGTCTCCGGGCGACGAGAATACGCGCACGGTATGTTCAAATGCAACGCTTTCGCGGAGTTTCTCCAATGCGAACATGGTCTGCGCAATCGATAATTTCGAACCTCTCGTGCCTACTGCAATCATATTGCGATTATACCATATCGCATCGCCGCCCGCAAGAAACTATTTCCATTCACCCTTATCCCGGATTTTTGGATTACCCGAAATAGTTTGCAATGTGCAGTTTGCAGTTTGCAGTTGTCGCGCCGCGTCCATAACTGCACACGGCAAACTTCTTTGACTGGAAAGGATACTATGCGCCAGAATAACCCTCCGTAAACCATCCGCGGGCGAGACGCCCGCGTCCCCACAGTACACACTCTCTCGAATCTCTGCATCTCTGCGCCTCTGCGTTGATTGCATTTTCAAACTGCACACGGCAAAATTCTTTGACTGGGAAGAATCCTATTCGCCAGAATAACCC
>JAFVCR010000161.1 GCA_017479035.1 Kiritimatiellia bacterium
GGTAGGGACGCTCATCCCGGGATGCACGCCGCAGGTGGTGCAGCGCATCAGACGCGGGTTGGACGATTCGCGGCTTGTGATGCTGGATGTGTCGTGCACGGCAAAGGACGGCAGGAAATTCGCGGCGGAGGTGTCGATAAGCGCGATTGATTTGACAAATCCGGGCGATCTTGTGTTTACCGTGCGCAACACCGAGCCCCGGCGCCGGCGCCTTGAGATGCTGCGCAGCAAGGAAAATGCTTTCGAGGCGGCGCATTCGGCAATGTTCGTGTGCGGCGAAGGTGGAGAGTTCCTTTTCGTGAACAAAGCATTCCGTGAGATGTTCGGTTTGGAGGAGGATGAGGCGCAGAAGTTGTTTTTCACCGACGTGTTCGACGATGCGCCGCTGCCGGAGTTCTTTGACAAGGCTCTCAAGGAGGGCGTGGAAGGCAGCGTGCGGTTGACCGTGGAAAACGAGGACGGCACGGAGGAATTGGATATTCGCATCGCGCCGGATACGCGCAGCAGTAAAATCTCCGGAGTGGTGGGGAGCGTCTCAAGAGTGTGAACGGCAACATCAAAATGACAGTCTCGCGGGCGGAAGACGGCCGCCCGTTGCAGGATTTCCTGGCCGCGCGGCTCGCTTTGACGAAACGCGCGGCCAAGGCGATTGTGGACTTGCGCCGCGTGTGGGTGAACCGCAAGGTGGTGTGGATGGCGCGGCATGCGCTGAAGACGGGCGATGTGGTGGAGGCTCCGGCCGCAGAGGCAAAGGCGAAAAGCATCCGAGCCGGGGTTAAAAAGCCGGAAAAGAAAACCCACGTGCGCATACTCGTGGAAACTCCCAATTACATCGTGTGCGATAAACCTGCCGGGATGCTTTCGAATTCCGGGGCAAAGTCGGTCGAGGCCGTTTTGCGGGAGCAGACGGGCATCGACACGCTCGTGGCGGTGCATAGACTCGATCGCGACACGACAGGATGCCTTCTCTGCGCCAAGACGCGCCATGCGTTCGAGGCGGCGGTGGAAGTTTTCAAGACGCATCGGGTGACGAAAACGTATTTCGCAATTGCCGCAGGCAAGTTTCCGTATCGCCACCACACTGTGGATTCCGCGCTCGAGGGCAAGCGTGCGCTTACCACCATATCGCTCCAGAGATGTACTGCCGATGCGAGCTTGCTGAAGGTTTCCATCGAGACCGGCCGCACGAACCAGATACGCCGCCATTTGGCGCAGATACGTTTCCCCGTAATCGGCGATAGGCTCTTCGGCTTGAAAAACGCCCGCGATGCGCGTATCATGTCCGTCCCGCGCCAGATGTTGCATGCTGGCGATCTCGAATTGCCGGATCCCATGCGCGAAGACGGCACGATAAAGGCGCATTCGCCGTTGCCGGCGGATTTCCGCGCCACGCTCAAACTCTTCGGCCTTTGATATGCACGGGGGTGCGCCGCGTATGCCGGATGAAAGGAACATTCCGCTTGTTTCCAATGCGCGGTTCATGGACGATCCGCATTGGGCGGATTTCATTCCGGAAGATTCTACATCGCCGGCCGTGCGCCGTGCGCCGCCGCCGCATGGGGATTGTACGCCTCTTAATGTAGATGCCGTGGCATCGCGCTTGATGCCGAATGGTGCGCTTGGGCGCATGATGCAGACGTACGAGTCGCGGCCGGGGCAGGTGGATATGCTCAAGGCTGTGGTGCGCGCTTTCAATGCCCGCGAGCATCTCATGGTGGAGGCGGGAACCGGCGTGGGAAAGAGCCTTGCATACATCATCCCCGCGCTTGAATGGAGCCGCCTCAACGATACGCCGGTGATAGTTTCCACCGCTACGCGCAATCTCCAGAGCCAATTGGCCGCACACGATATTCCGCAGGCGATTGCCGCGCTCGATGCGGACTCGTCCGCACGTCCGCTAAAGACCGCTCTGCTGAAAGGCCGCGCAAATTATCTCTGCCTCCGTGCGCTCGACGAAATAAACCACAACGGCATTTATGCGCTCACGCCAGATGAAGACCTCGAGTTCATGCATCTGGTGGAGTGGTTGCACGCTACAAATACGGGCGATCTCGACACGCTCGACGCGCCGAATCTGCGCGCCAAACTTTCTTGCTCTGGCGAAGACTGCGCCGGCCGGCGCTGTCCGTTCCGCCGCAAATGTTTTGTGCACAAAGCGCGTGCCCGTGCGCAGGAGGCGGATGTGGTAGTGGCAAACCATGCGCTCGTGTTGAGCGAGGCAGGTGCGCAAGGCAGCATCCTGCCTGTGTATTCGGCGATAATTTTCGACGAAGCCCATGATCTTGAAAATGTAGCGACCGATTGTTTCAGTTTCGAATTTTCGCGCGCTACGCTTGCCGCATTGCTAGGGCGCGTATCGCGGCAATCACGGCGCAATTCGTCGAAACGCGGAATCGTGGGTCGCATCGATTACTACAGAGAGCAGGGGCTTCTTGGCACCGGGGCGTTTCTGGAAGAGATGAAGGAACTCGCGCTGAAACTTGAAGTTGCGCGGCGGAATGCATACGAAAAGGGTATGGCTCTTCTGGATGCCGCAAGCGGGATGCTCACGCCGGATGCCGCACGGCGGCGCATCCGCTACCGCCGGCGCAAAGATGCCGGTGTGGCGGACAGGACAATGCGGCAGTATGCCGTAAATGGTCTTTTTGCCGACTATGCTCCTCATCAGTGGGACGAAGCCGCACTGGATGCGGCAGCGGTCAAGTTCGAAGGCGCACTCGCCGCCGTCACGCGCAATCTCGTGCAGATCGCGGCGACGCTTGCAGAAGCGCAAAACAATGCCAATGCCTCCGATTTCTCCGACCTTGAAGCACAGGTGCGGGAAGTGGCAGAACTCATCCGCCAATATCTTCTCGACAGTGTATTTGTTCTCTCCGGAATGGACGATGCACACGTTTTTTGGATCGAGCGCATGGGGCAGGATGTTACACTCACAGCGGCACCCGTTTCCGTGGCGCAACAACTTTATTCGCATTTCTACGATACGAAAGACACCGTAATTCTGACTTCCGCAACTTTGCGCGTGCGCGGCAAGTTTTC
This sequence comes from Kiritimatiellia bacterium, assembly GCA_017479035.1. Lineage (GTDB taxonomy): Bacteria > Verrucomicrobiota > Kiritimatiellia > RFP12 > UBA1067 > RGIG5050. Next base: position 3,040 of record JAFVCR010000161.1, read on the forward strand.
GTATTCAGCGAAACGTCTCGGATTGTCCCTAGTGCAGGAGGATCGCCTCCAGTGCTGTGTGGCTGCAAGTCCATTCGACTATCTCCGCCAGACGCTTACCCTTGCAGTATCGGCCATGCCGCATCCAGATGCCGTGGAATACTGTGCGCAGGCGGCGGATTTGCTTGCGGATCTTTTCGCCGCTACGGCAGGTCGCGCTCTTGCGCTATTCACTTCATACGAAATGATGCTTGCCGTGCGCGATCTTGCACAGGCGCAATTCGCCGCGAGGGGATTGACGTTGCTCGTGCAGGGAGACGGGCTTGCACGCGAAGAAATGGCACGGCGTCTTGTGCAGGCTCGCGGCGGGCGGGAGAATGTCGTCCTTTTCGGAACGCAGAGTTTCTGGGAAGGCGTTGATGTTCCTGGCGAGGCTCTCTCGTGCGTCGCAATAGTCCGTATCCCGTTCCCGCAACGTGCCGAACCGGTTTGCGAGGCGCGGTGCGAGGTTATCGATGCCGCCGGCGGGAGTTCGTTCCACGAATACATGATGTCCGAGGCGGAAATCATGCTACGGCAGGGCTTCGGGCGGCTCGTCCGCCGCAAGGACGATCGTGGCGTGGTCGTTATTCTCGATCCGCGCCTTGTGACAAAATCCTACGGCCAGATTCTGCGCAAGGCACTTCCGTCCAGCGTTATAGCCGTTCCCGATGCCGCCTCCGCCATTGTTCGCGTAAAATCGTTTTTCTCATAAGCGGGGCATTTCGAGTTTCGTGCCGTCCATACGCGCCGTGGCAAAGAAGAGTCTGCCGTTCTTTTCGCGGCCAAGTATTTCCACTACGGGAGTGCCCAATTCCACCGGCGGGAATATTGCCACGAGGTCTCCCGCCGCTTCTGCCGTGCCGATGGCTCTCACGCCGGCACCGAACGCCACCATCGATTGCGGCCCGAGAATTAGAGAATCCACGTCTACGTCCGCCAAAGAGTCGAAACCTTTTTCCGAGCGGATTCGTGCTTCCCATCCCTTGTGCGTTCGCTTGAAAGTTTCGATGCGCCGCCCCGGGTTTACGGGGATCGTGATGTTTTTCGACGAATGGATGTCGCCGCCTTTGTCGTCCCGTTTTACGCAATCGATTACGGCAAAATTTGCCTGAACCACGCGCCCGTACCTGTCCTGCACTACTCGCATGCGTTCGTACTTGAACCAGTCATTGGATATAGTATCGCCATCGGGGCTGCGCACGTTCGCGATGCCAGGAGTGTATGCTTCTCCGGGTTGGGTCGTCCATGCAAAACCATCGGGCGAGGTGAGTTTCCACGCCACGCGCCCCAGCCAATCGTTCACCACAATGTGATACTGCACCTCGTCGCGCCACAGTACAGGATCCTCGAATCTGCCGGCGACGTTTGGATACACGCTGCCCTCGCTCATGCGCACAAACGGTTTGATTCCGTCTTCGCTCAACCAGATGCCGCCGCCTCTGCATACTGCGAGGACGCTGCCGTCTGGCCTGGTGCAGAACGAAAAATTGCTTTCTCCCTCGAGCGGTTTTTTGCCGGCGAGATCCAACTCCATCCTCGCGTACGTCCACGGCCCCGCTACAGTCTGTGCACGATATACATGCGCAAGTCCTTTGGAATCTATGCAGTACACCGCCCACGAATCGTCCTTGCATCTGAATATCTCGGGATTGTGCCCCTTGCCGAGCACTTCCACTACTTTGAAATCTCCATTCGGTTTGTTAGATACCGCATGGGCTATTTCGCTGTTCGGCCAGAACATATGCCCCTTCGGCTCGCTCTCTTTCCATCTGGCCACGAACAAATGCCACTTGCCGTCGATCTCCTTTATATTGCCGCCCCAGTAGGAGTATTCTGCATCTTCTATTCCATTTCGCACGTCTCGCGGCTTTACGTTGTCGCCTCCCCAGCACTTGTCCGTCCATCCATTTCCAATGACATCCGCCACTTCGAAACGGTCTTTGAAGCGTCCTCCCTCCACGAGCCTGTTCCATCCGGCTGGACGGGGTCTTTCTACCACCTGCGCCGCCGCCGCCAAAGCCAATGCAGCCACTGCGCCGGCAACGACATGTTTTATTTTGCTTCCCATCCCGTTCTCTGTTACATGTCCTTTCATTCGCTTGACCTTTCTAGTCTCGTGCAAGTCCAGATACCAGTCCACCGCTGCCGGCGGCAGTAGAGTGAGGAAATAAAGTATCGAAAGCCTGTATTTGTGCCGCTGGAAAAGATACTTCATCCCGCCGAGTCTGCGCAGTCCCTTAAACCTTTGCCATATCGACGCTCCGCCGATGAACTGCATCTGCGCATCGTGGAACTCCGCCTTGCGCGCAAACTTCTCCTTCAGCCGGGCATATCGCTCGTCCGGAATTTTCCCGCGCATCGTTTCAAGTTCCATCAATGCCGCTCTCATGGAATTTCGGACGTATAGAGAATCCTTAACAAGCGGTTTGCGGTATTCCATGCCAAGTTTCATTGTGGAGAGTCCCGCGCCGAAGCGGTATTCTATGAGGAAATCGTCAATGACCGTTTCGCATTCGTCACCGCCGAGCATCTGCGCGCGCGGACAGAATACGTTGTCGTCATACACCTGCCGCACCGTATCGATTTCCGGGAATGGAGGAAAACTAGTCCAGCACTCGCGCACAAACGCCTGTGCCGCGCCAAGCGGTGAATCCGCATCTATTCTGCGGAAGTCTCCCAGTGGCATCCCATCCGCATCTATTTTTCTTGCGCGATGGCTCACCACCTTCGCCCGCTTGCCGGTGGCAAGCCACGCTTCGACGATCTTTGCCGTGCGCTCTGGCATCGAAATATCGTCGCCGTCCGCCTTTACCAGTATTTCGCCGTGCGCAAGTTCTCCGAACCGCAGCCAGTTGCGCAGGTTGCCCACGTTTTCTTTCGCCCGGTTGAAAATCACGGGAATGTCTCCGCCGCGCGCTTCCCGCTCCGCTATCGCCTGTTCTATCAATTCTGCCGTCGCATCTGTAGATGCATCGTCCGAAATCACAATCTCCAACGGACGGTACGTCTGCGCAAAAGCGGCATCCAGTGCCGCTTTTATGTATCGTTCCTGGTTGTATACCGTAAGGCAGAACGATGCTAGCGGCAGATTTTCCCCGGTGTTTTCGTCAATATGTCCTTCATCCAACATTGCCCCGATTCTACCATGCCGCACATTTTCCGTCAAGTGCGAATGCTCTGGCGGATTGCATGGAAGCGGAGTGTTTCTGCGCCCGGTTCTTGCGGCCTCGTTCAGCCGGCGAGAAGATTCTTAACTCTTTCCACAGCCTCGCCGGGCGCAACGATTTGCGTTTTGTCCTTGCTGTCGCAGCGGCGTTTTATTTCCACTCCGCCGTTTGCAAGGCCTTTCGCGCCCACTACGATACGCACTGGGAACCCGATGAGATCGGCATCTTTGAACTTCACGCCGGGGCGCTCTTCTCGATCGTCTACGATAACATCGATGTTCGCGTCTTCAAGTGCCCGTTCTATATCTTCCGCAACTTTTGCAACCGCCGCATCCGCCGGATCCAGCAGATCCACAACTACCGCGAACGGTGCCACAGCCGCCGGCCATATTATGCCGTCCTTGTCGTGCGACTGTTCGATGATCGCCTGCACCGTGCGGCTTACGCCCACTCCGTAGCATCCCATCACGATTGTATTCTCGCCAAGATCCGCCGTTTTGTAAACCGCTTTGAACGCATCGGAATACTTGGTGCCGAGTTTGAAGACCTGCCCTACTTCTATCCCGCGTTTTATCGCAAGCGTTCCACCGCACTTTGCGCACTTGTCGCCGTCCTGCACGATGGAAATATCCGCATAGGCTGCAATCTTGCAATCGCGTTCGAAGGAAACGTTTTTCAGGTCGATCTCTCCTGCGAGGTTGCCGCCCGTTATCATCCCCGTCGCGCCTTTCAATTCGATGTCTGCATATATAGGCACATCCGCTTGCGGCCGTACCGGCCCCGCATAGCCAATTGGCGCACCTGTTACCTCGCGCACGGTGGCGAAGTCCGCCAATGCGAACACCTTTGCACCTGCAAGATGTTTCGCTTTCACTTCGTTCAACTCGCGATCGCCGCGCACGCAAAACATCACCGGCTTGCCGTCTGCAACATAAACAAGCGTCTTCACCATTTTCGTTGCAGGCACGCCGAAGAACTTTACCATCTCCTCGATAGTCTTGGCGGGAGTCGGCGCGTTTTCTATTTCAGCGTGGCACACCTCGCCGGCCGCATCGCATTCTACGTGTGCAACCGCCGTTTCGAGATTTGCCGCATATCCGCATTTTTCGCACCATGCAATGCCGTCTTCGCCTGCATCGGCAAGCACGTGGAACTCGTGCGTGAGGCTGTCTCCCATGTCTCCGCCGTCTGCCTGCACAGGCACAGCCTTCAGCCCGCAACGCGCGAATATGCGTTCGTATGCGTGATACATCGTCCAATAACTCTTGTCTGCACCATCGGCATCCGTATCGAACGAATATGCATCTTTCATCAAAAATTCCTTCGAGCGCATCAGCCCGAACCGCGGGCGCGTCTCGTCGCGGAATTTCCATTGGATCTGATACACCGTCACCGGCAACTGGCGATAGGACGACACAATGCTTTTCACCACGTCCGTCACTTCTTCTTCCGCAGTCGGCCCCAGTGCGGCTTCGTGCTCTGCGCGATCTTTGAGGCGAAACATGTTCGGCCCCATCAAGTCCCACCTGCCCGAAGTCTTCCACAATTCCGCCGGCTGCAGTATTGGCATCACGATTTCCTGTGCGCCCGTGCTATCCATTTCTTCGCGCACTATCTGCTGCACTTTTTTCAGCGCGCGCATTCCCAGCGGCAGATATGCATACAGCCCGCCAGCCACTTTTTTCACCAGTCCTGCCCTCACCAGCAGTTTGTGGGAATCGATTTCCGCGTCGCCCGGATTCTCCCGCAGCGTCTGTATCAGCATTTTAGACCATTTCATATCGTCGTTCCTTCAAATTTCAAAACAGGTATGTCCAATGTTTCCGTGGCGGGCGAATTTGCGGCGAGCCATAGCCGCACTTCGTCTCGCAAATCGTTTTCTAGTGTTTCGTCCGCGCCGAATTTGTTGAACGCCACAGTGCGTATCGCCATGCCGCGCATTCTTGCGGCGTTCAGGGAAAGTATCGTGTGGTTCACCGCTCCAAGCCGGCCGCAGACCACCAGCACCAGTTCCCATTTTTCGCGCGCCGCTATGTCCGCCATAGTCATGCCGTCGAGCACTGGCACCTCCATGCCGCCCGCGCCTTCCACCAGCAGGATGTCGCACTCCGCCGCCATCTCGCGCACCGGTTGCAGAATCCCGTCAAGAGTCAGCACGCGCCGTTCCATCCTAGCCGCAAGTTTTGGAGAAGCGGGATATGCCAGCCGCACGCCTGTGCGCGCAATCGCATCAGGCGCGATGCGCCTGTATACGGTTTCGTCCTCGGTGTAGCGGCTGTCCCCCGTTCCCGTTTGTATGAGTTTGAGGATGCCAGTTTTCCTGCCTTCTCTTGCCAGTTGCGATGCAATAAACGCCGTTGCGAACGTCTTTCCCGCGTCCGTGTCTATGCCCGATACAAACAGAATACTGGCGCTCATGGCGTATCCTTTACAGCAACTCCCTCACCGCGTCGTCGATGCCCGCCACTTCCACCACTTTGTTTTGCGTGACGGTGCGGTCTCCAGCGCGGCGAACGCCGCCGGCGGATTCGTCAGCAGGTTCTTGCAGTATGCTCTCATGCACGTTTCGGGGAATTTGTACGGCGTGGCAGTTGCCGCCACCACGCACGCATCGGCCTTGGGATAGCCGCGTTTGCGTGCCGCGCGCACCGCCACCGCCGTATGCGGATCCAGCACGTATCCCGTGCGCTCGTACACATCGCGCATCTCCTCTTCGGTCTCTTCCGGCGTTGCGGATGCGCTTTCAAATTCTTCGCGCAGCCTTGCGAACGCTTCTGGCTTCAGCGTGTATTTGCCGCTGTTTGCCAAATCCGCCATGAGCCGTGCAACTTCGCCGCCATCGCCGTAGTTCAGCAACCACAGCAGTCTCTCCACGTTGGAACTCTTCAGTATATCCATCGAGGGCGAGTTTGTTACGGTGAGTTTCGCGCCCGGATCGTAAGTTCCCGTTTCGATGAAGCGTGCTAGAACATCGTTTACATTGGATGCGCACACGAATTTGCCGATGTTCGCACCCATCTTCTTTGCATACCATGCCGCGAGAATGTTGCCGAAATTACCGGACGGCACCACTACGTCGAACCTTCTCCCTCCAAGCCGCGCTGCGGTGTATAGGTAGTATGCGATTTGCGGCACCAGCCGCCCCGTGTTGATGGAGTTCGCGCTTGATAGATTGATGCCCGCCTTTGCCGCCTCGCCCCGGAACTTCTCGTCGGCAAAAATCCTCTTTACCGCCGCTTGCGCATCGTCGAAATTGCCTTTGATTGCGATTGCATGCACGTTTTTGTCTGCGGGGGTTGTCATTTGCAGCCGTTGCAGCCTGCTCGTGCCGGTCTCGGGGAAGAACACCGCCACCTGCACTCCGTCCACTCCGCCGAAACCTGCCATTGCCGCGCTTCCCGTATCGCCGCTGGTTGCAGTGAGAACCAGCACTTTCTTTGCGCCGCCTTTTCTTGCCGCTTCGCCCATCAGCACCGGCAGCGCGGAAAGTGCCACGTCCTTGAACGCTCCGGTCGGTCCGTGGAAAAGTTCGAGAATTTTGAAACCATCGGCATCAACCAGCGGGATGGGATCTTCCGCAGGGAATTTCGCAAGCACGTTCTGCACCGTAGCCGCACGGCATTCTTCGCTAACATCGCCAAAAAACGTGCGCAACGCCACGCCCAGCGCGCCGCCAAGCGTTGCACATTCGCTCCAGTCGCGCACTTTGCAATCCGCGCCCGTCTCCGGCACGAACAGCCCTCCATCCGGCGCGAGCCCTCTCAAAATAGTCTCGTGCGCTGTTGCCTCAATGCCTTTTCTGGTGGAAACAAATTTCATTTTGCTGCATTCCTTGAAAACATATATCTATATATTATACACTTTTTCGCCGCAGCGGTCAAATCCCGCACCGGCGCAAACGCAATGACGCGCGTGCAATGGCCTACGCAAGCGCAAGGACTACCACTCCGGCGAGTATTGCTGCCAGTGCGATTCCTTTGCGTTTGAGATTCGTTTCGTGGAATATCGCGCCGCCCGCGAGAAACGTGAAAACCACGCTTGTGCGGCGCATCGTGGAGAGGATCGATATGTGCGCGTCGGGATGCGCCACTGCTGAAAAATAGCAAAAATCGCTCGCCGCAAGCAGCACCCCCACAAACGGAATCGTCTTGCGCCATTGGAACGGCGTTTTGTCTGCATGGAGCATGCGCGTTACAACATCCGCTGCCAGATATAGTATCGCCATGCCCAGCATGAACCAGAAAAGCACGCTTTCCGGTGCTATCGCAAGCCGGTGGAGAATGAACTTGTCGTACAATGCGGAAACCGAGCCGCATAGCGTCCCTGCAATCGCAAGCCATATCGCGCCCGTGCGCAGCGTAAACCCCTCGAACCTTGCCGCCAGCGAAAAAAGTATGCATCCGCCAAACGCCAGCGCGAATCCCGCAAGTTGCATAGGCGTGGGCATTTCCGCAAATATCGCCACCGCTCCGGCAAACGTCCACACCGGCCCCGTAGCGCGTATCGGTGCCATTACGGTCACGGGAATCGTCTTCAGCGCCCAATATGCAAACGTCCACGAGGTCCCCACGATGAGCGACTTAACCGCAAGTGCCGCCATCGCCTCCGTGTTCCCTGCAAGTGCTAGCGTGGCAGCCATGCGCCCTGTGGCGGCAAGTATCGCCGCCACGGACGAAAAACCGCACAGCGAAGTGAGAAACAACACGGTGAACACTCTGTTTGCTCGCACGGATTCTTTCTTCGCTATGTCGTATGCCGCAAGCAATAGCGCGGAAGCGAAAATCAATGGTATCATGCATCCATTATACCATATTTCCCTCTTGAATGGAATAGATATGTATCGCCACGCTTATCCCCCGCGCAGTTTGCAGTGTGCAGTTTGAAAATGCAATCAACGCAGAGACGCAGAGATGCAGAGACACGATTGAAGATGCGAGCGTGTACTGTGGGGACGCGGGCGTCTCGCCCGCGGAGGGTTTGCAGTTATGGATGCGGCGCGACAACTGCAAACTGCAAACTATTTTAAGCGTATCTCGCCCAAGTGTAAGAGTGCATAAGGAGCATATTCTGCCGCCCCTTCGGGGCTTGTTTTATTTATTTTGTCTGTACCGGGGGTTTCGCTACGCTTCACCCCCGTCTTTATTCTTGCCCCGCTTCGCGGCTTAAAAACTTCGTGAACTTTGTGGTCTTTGTGTGATCTTTTTTCGTGTATTTCGTGTATTTCGTGGTTGATTAATCTTCCACATGCCACAGAAAAAGTGAATGCCATTGCCGCAAATTGCAAACGGTTTTGACACGCCACGAGCTATCTGCTATAATCTTGGCGATGGATGTTTCTGCAATAATTGTCACCTACAAGCGCGACGACCTCTTGCGCGACTGCCTGGCTTCGCTCTCTGCCGTCTGCAAAGAAGGCGAGGTGGAAACAGTTGTCGTGGACAACGCCCCTCTTTCGGGCGCGGCGCGCAGCATCGCGCAGGAATACGGCGCGATTTATGTAGCCTCTCCGTGCAACTCCGGTTTCGCCGGCGGCAACAACATCGCTCTGCGCCATTGCACCCGCAAATACATCCTCCTCCTCAACAACGACACCATCGTCCATTCCCGCGAATCCATTGCCGCTCTTGAACAGTTCCTCTCCACCCATCCCCGTTGCGGCGCGGCGCAAGGAACGATGCATCTGCCTGCCGCCGGTGATACGCTAGGCGGATGCGGAAGTTTTCTTGCACCGTTGGGCATTCTCGTAACCCGCAAAATCTTCGTGCCGCCGGCGCAGGACGACCCTGACCCCGTAAAGGTGTTCCACGGCATTGGCGCGTTTCTAATGGTGCGCCGCGAGGTGCTGGCGCATACTGGCGGACTTTTTCGCACGCACTTCTGGGCGTATTACGAAGAGGTCGACTTCTGCCACCGCTTGTGGCTTTCCGGGTACGAGGTGTGGTACGTCCCCACTCCTCCAATCGACCACCTCATGGGTGCTACGTCCAATTCGTTCAACCGTTCAGCCATCATGGGTCGCTACCTGCGCAACCAGTTTTTCTCGCTCCGGGCTAATCTGTCCTTCGCCAGCCGTCTGCGGATTCTGCCGTTCTACGTTTTGATTATCGCCGGCCATGCGGCATTGCATCTTTTGCGCGGCGATGTGAAGATGGCTGCGGCGGATTGCCGTGTGTTGTTTTTCTCCCGCCGCGACCGCATACGCCTTAAAGCGGCACGGCGGCAGATTGCACGCATTCGCAAAGTCCCCGATTCCGCATTTCTGCCGCAAATCTCCCGCATGCCTTCGCTTGCCTACTTTTTCCGTTCGCTTGCAGCCAATTCGTAGAATCCCGGCAAAACAAAAATGCGGCTTTGCGGCCGCATCTCTCGATTTTGTCGTATTGGTTGGTCGGACTGGCGGGTCTCGAACCCGCGACCCCAACATTAAAAGTGTCGTGCTCTACCAACTGAGCTACAGTCCGGCGTGAAAACTCGCTTATACTACCACATTTCACATGCAAAAGCAAGCCAAAATCTGCCGTTCCCGCAACCGCGCTGTTTCCGGTGCATGCATGCGGCTTCACCCTTATCCTGGATTTTTGGACGAGGCGGACGGGACGTTCCAGCATGGAGCGTCGTCAAGGGTTCAGGTGCGGATGAATGGCAAGGGCGGTAGAGCATAAAGCCTCACACAAAGTTCACAAAGTTTTTAAGCCGCGAAGGGGCGCAAGAATACAGACGGGGGTGGAGCGCAGCGGAACCCCCGGTACAGACAAAATAAAAAACAAGCCCCGAAGGGGCGGCAGAATATGCTCCTTATGCACTCTTGCACTTGGACGAGACACGCTTAAAATAGTTTGCAGTGTGCAGTTTGCAGTGTGCAGTTGTCGCGCCGCATCCATAACTGCACACTGCAAACCCTCCGCAAATCCTCCGCGGGCGAGACGCTCGCGTCCCCACAGTACACAGTGGGGGTTGACATTGCTACCAAAAACTGCAAACTGCAAACTGCACACTGCAAACTCCCTCCGCGGGCGAGACGCCCGCGTCCCCACAGTACACAGTGGGAGTGGACATTGCTACCAAAAACTGCAAACTGCA
>JAFVCR010000162.1 GCA_017479035.1 Kiritimatiellia bacterium
AAAAAGGCTCCCTTATAGTCCAAATCGGCGGGCCTGCAATGCGCATCGGCCTCGGCGGCGGCGCGGCCTCCTCCATGATGACCGGCACGAACGACGAATCACTTGATTTCAACTCCGTCCAGCGTGGCAATGCCGAAATGCAACGCCGCTGCCAGGGTGCTATAAACGCCTGCGTTGCATTGGGTGCCAAAAACCCGATTCTATCCATACACGACATAGGTGCCGGAGGCCTTTCCAATGGCTGCCCCGAGCTGGTTGAAGCCACCGGCGGCAAGTTCGATCTGCGCAAAGTCCACAACGAAGAACCCGGCATGAGCCCGATGGAAATATGGTGCTGCGAAGCGCAGGAACGCTACGTCCTTGCACTCAAGCCGCAGGCCAAGGCATTCTTTGAAGACCTTTGCGCACGCGAACGCTGCCCCGTGGCTTTCATTGGCGTGGCCACCGGCGACGGTCGCCTCGTCCTCGAAGATTCGCATTTTGGCGACAACCCCATCGACATGGACATCAAAGTCCTCCTCGGCAAACCTCCGCGCATGGTTCGCAACGTCAAACGCGTCAAGAAATCCCGTTCGCGTCTTGATTTGGCAAACGTCAAGCCGCAGGATGCCTTGATGCGCATTCTGCACCTCCCTGCCGTGGCGGACAAGACGTTCCTCGTAACCATCACAGACCGCAGCGTCACCGGGCTCGTCGCCCGCGACCAGATGGTAGGCCCCTACCAGCTCCCCGCCGCCGATTGCGCCGTTGCCACTCTTGGCTACAAGACCTATAACGGCCAGGCTATGGCAACGGGCGAACGCACTCCCGTTGCACTTGTAGACGCACCCGCTTCCGGCCGCATGGCGATTGCCGAAGCTCTCACAAACCTTGCGGCTGCGGACTGCGGCAGCATCTCGAACGTGCGCCTTTCCGCAAACTGGATGGCTCCTTGCGGCGAAGCCGGCGAGGATGCAAACCTCTACGATACGGTCAAATCGGTCGGTCTCGATTTCGCCCCCGCTCTTGGAGTATCCATACCCGTGGGCAAGGATTCCTGCTCGATGCACACTACGTGGAAGGATTCGCAGGGGATCGACCGCCGCCAGGCGGCTCCGCTCTCGCTTGTGGTATCGTCCTTCTCGCCCGTAGAGGATGTGCGCCTCACGCTCACGCCGGACGTGAAACCTGGCGCGTCGAAGTTGATATACGTGGATCTGGGACACGGCAAAAACCGTCTCGGTGCAAGTGCTCTCGCACAGGTTTACAACCAGTTGGGCAGCGATTGCGCCGATGCAGATGCAGAAACTCTAGAAGCCTTCTTCAACGCGATGCAGCTCATCGTGCGCGCCGGACTCGCCCTCGCCTATCACGACCGCTCCGACGGCGGCATAGCCGTCACGCTCGCAGAAATGGCCATCACCGGCGGACGCGGCCTTGACGCTACTCTCCCGGATGGCGATGCGCTTTCCGTTCTTTTCAACGAAGAACTTGGTGCGGTCTTGCAGGTGCGCGATGAACTCCTCCTCGACGTGCTTGGCATCTTCTCCGATTTCGGAATCGGTCGGCTTGCACACATAATTGCCGACCTGCCGGAAGAAAATTCGCGCAACTTCTCTCTCACCGTAGGCCACCGCCGTGCGATCGTTACCGACATCACCACCCTGCGCCGCGCATGGAGCGAAACCACCTACCGCATGCAGGCTCTGCGCGACAATCCCTCTTCCGCCAAAGAAGAATACGACAACGCCCTCGACGAAACCGACCCCGGTTTGACGTTCCACCTCTCCTACGACCCCGACGAAGACCCCGTAAGGCCCTCTCGCAACGCCCACAAACCGCGCATTGCAATCCTCCGCGAACAGGGTGTGAACGGCCATATCGAGATGGCTGCCGCATTCGCGCTCGCCGGGTTCGACTCCGTTGACGTCCACATGACGGATCTCCACGCCGGGCGCGTTGATTTGGCTACCTTCAACGGGCTTGTTGCTTGCGGCGGCTTCAGTTACGGCGATGTCCTTGGCGCGGGCAGCGGCTGGGCGCGTTCGATTCTCTTCAATCCCCGCCTAAAGAAGATGTTTAAGGAATTCTTCCATCGCAAAGACACCTTCTCTCTTGGCGTGTGCAACGGTTGCCAGATGCTCTCCCAGCTAAAAGGCATAATCCCCGGCGCAGCGCACTGGCCGCAGTTCTTGCGTAACACGTCCGAACAATTCGAGGCGCGCTACTGCACACTTGAAGTGCTGGAAAGCCCTTCGATTTTCTTCAAGGGCATGGCCGGGAGCCGCGTGCCAATAGCGGTTGCCCACGGCGAGGGTCGCGTTGCGTTCGAGAACGAAAAGGATGCCGCCAAAGCGGTTGCCGCATTGCGTTACGTAGATGGACGCGGCAACGCCACGGAGCGCTATCCTTTCAATCCCAACGGCTCTGCTGGCGGCTTGACGGCATTCACCACTGCCGACGGCCGTGCGACCATAATGATGCCTCATCCCGAACGCGGCTTCCGTTCCTCGCAGCTCAGCTACAAGCCGGAACATTTCTTCGACGGCGAGGCAGGCCCTTGGATGAGAATGTTCCGCAACGCATACGCCTTCACCCAAGGCAAGTGACATCTGCGGATCAAACACCCGGTCAATTGGCGAGGACGATTGCCGCCCCCGGCGGCATGAATGCCGCCATTGATGCAATGTCGTCGGGAGTGGCTTTTATCGCAAGCCGTCCGAAAATATCTTCAAGCCGCTCCCCTTCCGCCACTTGCACCACTCCGCGCGCAACGCATTGTTGCGTGGAGGCGTAAGCGCGGCAGAACAATCTGTCGTTCAAGAAAAGATCCATCGTGCCAGTGCGCTTGCGTACTACAAGCGTTGCACGCGGGAACTTCAATATGCGCACGATGCTGCCTGGCGTGCCGATTCGTCCGTCTTCAAAACCGTTTAACATTGCAATCGCGGCGGGAGTGGTGCCGTATTCGCGTGCGAGCGATTGTATCGTATCCGTGCGCCGCACCTCGCGCTCCACCACAAGCGAATTCTCCAACCATCTGCCGTCTTTCGCAGGTTCCAGCAACTGCCGCTTGCGTATGGAGCCTATACGCACCGCCACTGCATCCTCAAGATCGGCAAGCCCCGGCCGCAGACGCATGTTTTCAAGCGTAGTGAGGACGAGTTCGTCGTTCTCCATTCGCTCTGCGGCTGCCAGCCTTTCAAGCAGTGTCCTGTCCGCCACTGTGCGGAACTGGCTATTCTTCAACCAATCCTCTGCGCGGCGCAGTGCCTCCGGGCTTGGCGCAGAGGTCTGCGCGGTCTTCGCGGCAGATGGAGGATTGGCAACTGCCATCGCCGGATTTTCCGTTGCCTCGTCATCCCCGCCACCGCTGCGGAGAAACGCAAACGACACCGCCGCCGCAGTTGCAACTATCAGCAGCGGTATTTTGAAAGGCACTCCGGCATCGTCATACAATCCACGGCGATGCCGCAGCCCGTATTTGCCTTCCTCGATGCTCATCGCAACGTACGCGAACGGCTACTTCGCGTCCTTGACCTCCGGGATTATGTCCTGAACGGTGTCGCGCAAAACCTCCACCTTCACTCCGGGTGCTATTTCTATCTTGAACGTCCTCTCGCCGGCTTCGTCGATCACGCCAATTATCCCGCCGCCGAAAACCACCTTCGTCCCTGCACGGAGGATGTCGATCATCTTGCGGCGTTCTTTTTCTTTGCGCTGCTGCGGACGTATCAGCATAACATAGAACAGTGCAAACAGCACCACCATCAGCATCATCGGGCTGCCGAAGAACGACCCTTGCTGCGGCTCTTGCTGCTGTTCGCCGTCCGCCTGCGCGGGCACTTCCACAGTGGCGGCGGTCTGCGGTGCCGCCAAGTCTGCATCCGCATCCGCAAAAACGAACGCCATTGCATTCGATGTATTCATTTCATCATCCTTTCGTGTAATTGTCGTGAAAATTCTTCCGGAACTCCGCAAAGCGCCCTTCTTCCAACGCGGTGCGCATGTCCGCCATGAAATGCGTAAGCGCGTGAACGTTGTGTATCGTCAACAGCCGCGAGCCCAATATCTCGCCCGCATGCATCAGATGCCTCACATACGCCCTCGTGAAATTGCGGCAGCAGTAGCA
>JAFVCR010000163.1 GCA_017479035.1 Kiritimatiellia bacterium
CCGTTGAGCCGCAAGAGGAAATGGGCCGCCTGCGGCATGGTGGCGGCGATGGCGGCAATGATGCTTGCGGCATTCGGTTCGTTCCACTGGCTGTATGCGGAATATTTCGAGTTCACGGCAAATAAAGCGATACTGCAAAAGGAAATGGCGGGAATCAAGGAAAGGCGCGCCGAGGCCGAAGAAGATTTCCGCAACATGAAAACGCTTCTGGACGAAGAGCTTGCGGGGAAGAAGCAGGATTTCGCCGCCATCGTGAGAAGTTACAAAGAGCGGTACGATGCAACGACCAACGAGCTTGCGGCGGCAGTCCGGGTGCAGAAGGACGAATTGCAGCGGCTCTCTGCAATGAACGATGCATTGCATGACGCGGCGATGCAGTACGAATGCGCAAGCAATGCGCTGGAGCGCGCGAAGATCGCCCGCGACAACATAGTGATGATGACGCGAGACGCGCAGGACGATTTCGGCGAATGGAATGCCAGAATAAGCGTGGCGAAGGCCGATCTTGAACAGGCGCAGGCAAAAAAAGAGCAGTTGCTTGCGGATGTGCGCGCGCTTGAGAGTGCTACAAACAATGCGGTGCTTGCGATGGCGGCACTGGCAAAGAAGACGGAGAGCGCCAATGCGGAATTTGCGGCACTGCAAAATGCCGTGGCGGTTGCGGAGACGGAGCTGGAGGATCTGAAAGCGGCACGGAACAAAACGGATGAAGAGGCGAAGCGCGCGGCAAAGGAATTGGACGAGGCAAATGCTGCGAAGCGTGATGCAGAGGCGGCAAGGGCAGATGCCGCAAAGGCACTGGAGAAGACCAAGACGGAATTGGATGAGGCAGCGGGTGCGGCAGGAGAGGCCGCAGTGAGACTCGAGCGCATGAAAGGCGAGGCTGCGGTGCTGGCGGAGGCAATGCAAGCGGCGAGGGTAGAACTACAAAGCATATCGAACAAGATCGATCTTGCGGAGATGCGGCTGAGCGAAGTGAACGGCCAAGTGGGAAAAGCCGTGGAGGGGAAAAAGAATGCAGAGGCCGCCGCGAAGGAAAGTGTAGCGGCGCGCGATGCCGCGCTGGATGCGAAGAGAGAGGCGGAGAGTTTGCGCGACAAGGCGATTGCAGAGCGTCAATTGGCAGAGCAGAGGCTCAAAGAGCGCAAGCCGGAAATAGAGGAGCAAATCGCCGCGATGGAGCAGCGGCTGGAGTTGTTGAAGGCTGTGGATGCAAAGGGAAAAGACGGCGCGGGCGGCGCGGCGGACGGCGAGAGATGATTGGGAGGAGGTGTGCAGATGACGGGAGATGTTTTTATGATGTGGCTGGCGAATCCGTTTGTGGTGTATGTGGCGGGGATGTCGCTCATGGTGGCACTGGCGGGGATGTCCATGCTGGCGATACGATACTATATAAAGGCGAAGGATATGGTGCCGCATCTCCGCAAACTGGACGAATTGCGCGAAGAGATCGCAACGCTGCAGAAGAAAAGCGATGACGCGGCAAAGGCGTTGAAAGAGAAGATGGCGGAGATCGCGCAGGCAGAGAGGCTGATACAGAACGGCAAGGACGCGGAGAATTGGCTGCGGGAGAAAAGGGACGAAATCGATTCCACCAGAAAATTGCTGGAAAGAGTCCGGGCCGAGTTTGAAACGGAAAGCGTCCACAAACAAGATTTGGACAGGCAGATTTCCGAGCGGCAGCAGATAATGATCGATCTGGAGAAGAAGGCTGTGGATGCGGAGTGGCGCATGGACGATGCACGCAAAGAAGAGGCAAGGCTGCGGGTGGAAGTGCCGCGTTTGCAGAAGGAAGCCGAACTGGCGGGAAGGCAGATAGAGGAAAAACGCGCGGAGTTGGACGGATTGGGCAAACAACTTGAAGAGGTCGCAGGGAAAATCAACAAGGCGAACGGCGAACTGGAACGGTTGAGCGGGCGGATCGAGGCAAGGCGCAAAGAGTTGGAACAACTTGAGAATGCGGCAGACGCGGCGAAGAAATCGCTTGACGACATACGCAGGAAAACGGTGGAGCTCGAGGCAAAAGCGGATGTGGCAAGCGGCACGATAGCAAGGCTGGATGCAACGAGAGACGGCGATGGAGACAAGTGGAAGAATCTTGACACGCCGCTTGTAAATATCAAGAATCTGCGCGAAGCGGATGGGAACATGGACGAGGCAAAGTGGCTCGACGAATTCAGCGGAAGGCTGGAGAAGCACGGGTTCATATTTGACGAGCGCGCGATAAAGGCGTTCCACACAAGCCTCAAGTGTGCGCGGCAGACTCCGCTTGCGGTTTTGTCCGGCATATCGGGAACGGGGAAGAGTCTGCTGCCGGAACTTTATGCGGCGGCACTGGGGGCGAATTTTCTTTCGGTGCCGGTGCAGCCGCGCTGGGACAGCCCGCAGGATTTGTTCGGGTTCTACAATTACATGGAAGGGCGTTACAAGGCGACGGAACTGGCGCGGCTATTGTGGCAGTTCGACGCGTACAACAATCCGGATGCGAAGGAATGGAAGAAGGGCGGCGCGCTGCCATTGAACATCGTGTTGCTGGACGAGATGAACCTTGCAAGGGTGGAGTATTATTTCTCGGATTTGCTGAGCCGGCTTGAGACGCGCAACGGGATAGATCCGGGCAACGAGATCGAGCGCAGAAAAGCCGAGATCGAAATCGAGTGCAATGCGGCGGGTGGGCGAGGCTCCATGCGGCATTTGTTTGTGGCACCGCATACGCTGTTCGTGGGCACGATGAACGAGGACGAGAGCACGCAGGCGCTTTCGGACAAAGTGCTGGACCGTGCAAACGTGCTCCAGTTCGGGCTGCCGGGAACTTTGGCGGATGCAAAGGCGGTGACGAAGGCACCGGACAAGGACGCGTTCGTAAAATCGTGGCAAGGAGGACGGCGGGCATGCGCGAGGGGATGGGACAAATGGTGCAAGCCGCTTTCGCAAGCCACCGACGGACGGGAGGAGATTGATTTTCTGAATCGTACGGCGAGACCTGTTTTGATGGCACTCGACAAGGTAAACCGCGCATACGGCTACCGCGTGGATCAGGCGATGAAACTTTATGTGTTGAACTATCCGGGGAATTGGAAGCATGCGGTTTCGGATCAGCTGGAGATGAAAATTCTGCCGAAGCTCAACGGCGTGGAGTTGCAGGACGAGCGTTTCGCCGAAGTGCGCAAAGCAGTGGAAGAAGCGATAGCCAGCACGGGCGACGAGCGGCTCGAAAACGCTTTCGATGCATCCTGCAAAGCAGATGCGACATTCTTCAAATGGCGCGGCGTGATGCGATGACGGGCTCTGCGGCAATATCGTTCAAGGAATATCTGCGCCTCGTAACATTGCGGGCGGAGGATGCAGCCGCAGTACCCGAATACGATGATTTCATATTAAAGATATGGGAGTTGTTCGCGCTGCGGGCGGCGGCGGAGAATTACTACGCCAGGCATCGCCATGTGGCGAAGAGCCGGCATGGAGCATTGCCGCTGCCGTGGGATGAGATACGCATGACGCTCGAGCGCGGCGGGCCGCCTGAAAATATTTTGACGGACGTGGCAAGGCATCATTCCCACACGCTGGAGGCACTGGCGGGAAACATGCGGAAAGTGCTGATGCGCGTCCGCGAGATGACGGCGCTGGAGCGCGTGAGGCAGCTCGATGCGCATTGTTTGAGATGGCTTGTGCGCAGGCCGGGATATTCGGCGGCTGAAAAAGCCGGAGCGCGCCAGGAGATACTCGGCGTGGTGCGCAAAGAAAACTATGATACGCTGGAGAACCGCGTGCTGGTGGATTTTCTCGGCAGGTGCCGCGCGCAGGCGGCGATATATCTGCGGAGATATGGCGCAAAGTGGCCGGCGCATGCGACGGTTGCAAATGTGCGGAGGTTGCAGAATCTGTGCACGGCGATGCTGGAGGCGCCGGAATGCCGGAACGTGCGGAGATTGCAGGAATTCCCGGTGCCGAATCATGTGCTGCAGCAGGATCGCCTGTATTCGCGGGTGTGGATCGAATACTGCGGGTTTGCGAGGCAAGACGATGTGGCGGAGAGGCTGTGGAACAGGCGCGAGGAAGTAGCCGATGTGTATGAGCGTTTGTGCGGCGGCATCGAGATGCATTGCTCCGCAAAGGCGAAATACTCCACGCCGATATGGTTCAACGTGCTCGACGGAATGCACGACATCCTAGAGGCGCCAGTGTGGGACAACGAGTTGGCGGACGAACCGGTTTGCGATGCGGAGTGCGTGCGCGACGAAGAAACGGTAGTGGTAGATCTGGCGTTTCCGTGGGACGGGCGCGATGTGATGGTGACGCCGAAGGCGCATCCGAATGCGAGGCCGTTCATACAAAATCCGCACAAGCCAAGCCTGGAGCGCGGAGACGAAAAACGGATGGAGGAAATACTGGAGCGGCGGGACGAAGAACGGCTGGCGGCGTATTTCCAGCATTTGCATTACCTGCGCGGAGGGAGAAGATGGGTTGTGCTGGTTCCCGATCATTGGGATGCCGAATGGCTAGAGAAAACAATCCGCGCACGTCCGCCGGCGCTTGCCGCCCGTGAGGACGTATTCCTTCTATGGCGCAGCGTGGCGGCGGCACTGGGCTTCCAGACTATGCAACGCAAACCGGCGCGGGGCGAAACGTTGCTGGTGGAAGATGGATATTGCCGCAACAAATTCAATGCTATCGCGATACGCTTTGCGGACGACGGCGAAGGAGGGGCTATACCGCAGCGCGCATCGTTGCGTTTGCACGGAGAGGATGCACCCGGCGGCGATGTGCGGTTCGTTGTGGAATGTGCCGATGGCGACGAGGAGCGTTTGCGGGAATTGCGCGGGAATGCCGCACATGTATGCAAGGCGGGGTGGGCGTGCGGAGATGACGCTTTGCTGCTCGCCGGTGCAAAGGAGTACCTGCGGCGCAGTGCCGCCGGGAAGATTCCGTATTACGACGAGCTGGACGCGATATGGCTCGTGGTGGTGGATGGCAATGAAGAAGTTGTGTTCAAAGCACTTGCGGAGCATGAAGAATGCTGGCCCGGCGGGAAACCTCACATACGGGAAGTGACTGCGGGGACGTTGCACGGCGGCTCGAAGGAACTGCTGCTGTATATTGCAGAAGGGGATGCGCATGACGATTCGCATCTCAAAGAGTGGAAGGTGGAGTTCGACGCCGATACGAAAGACGATGCGGAAATAAAATGCCGGGCGAAAATCACACCTGGGCAGGGATTGGCGGCGGCAAGTTTCTTTGCACCATTCCTCGAGCGAGAGAAGGTGGTGGACATAGGTTCGGCAACGCCGTCCGGCATGACGCGCATCGGCATCGAGCGCGAGTTGAAACGGCACTTCCCGCCGACCATGCCGTTTGTGGAAGCGTGCAAAGAAATGTGGACGCAGGATGTGAAAGATGCGATAAACGATTACATGCTCCACGGTACGGCGATCCGGGACGCTGGCTTGTTTGCCAAGGCGCAAAGTTATTGGGGACCCGTGGATCCGAGTGCCGCAAGGCATGCCGGCGCAAGACGCTACGGCGTTTCACGTGTTTTCGATAAAGATGCCATGTCTCCAATCGACAGGCTCAAACGCGAAAACGTGTTCGGCAACGCACCAGGCAGCAGGTTGCCAGATCCCGCGCGGAGACGGCATTTTGCAACGTTGTTCAGAAAGTTGGCGCGCGAAACTTTGAACGGTGCCAGTTATATCCGGCTGCTGGCGTGGACATATCAATTCGACAATCCGGATCTCGAGCCTTTGCGCAAACGGCTGCATGAGAAATATGTTGCAAGAAACCAAACCCTTGACGCCACCGAGACTTCGTTTTGCGCAAACAATTTCGATGGCGGCGATCCACGCACGGGCGAGTTGCTGCGCCACGCGCTCGAGAATATCGCCGCATCCGATTGCAGTGAGAACAATTTGCGCCTGGCGTACAATTTGATGCAATTCCATCCAACGGCGATCAAGGCATGCGATAGCGGACTGTGCGAAAACGCCTTCCGTGCGCTGATGGATGCCTTCAACAATTATCCGTTTTATACGATGGGCGGACTGCTTTTCCGGCGGTGGGGCGGAAGAAATTCTACAAAGATGGCGGGCTACTTCATAAAGTGCATGCTGTTCATTTTGCACCGCAGGAGATACGACCATGCGTGCCTTGCAAATCCGCACGGATGGGAAAGGACGAAAGATGCCAACGGCCGCGAGCGATTGGTGCCGGGCGGTCTGCTCGCCGAGAAGCTCCCGTGGGAGGAAGCGAACTCGGGAACTCTCAAGAGCCACGAGGCGATGCGTAATGCGCTTGTGGATTATGTAAACGGGCGCGGAACATTGGACGGCATACCAAGCAATTGAAGGTGTGGAACATGGCGGATCCTTGGGCGAAATTCAGAAATCTGTGCGCGTACTACGCCGACTGCGTAAAGTGTTCGGAGCGGAGCCAGGAATATCTTTTCCCGAATCAACTTGGAATATCGTTCATGATGCCAAGGCTGCCGTCCAACTGGTATGCCACGAGTGATCCATTCAATGTGGAGACGTCGAGCGCGGATGCGTTTGTGCGAAATGCGCTTTTGGAGGCATCCGACGAAGAGGATCTATTCATCGGCTATCCTTTGCAGTCGTTTATTTCTCCGGCTGGCACCGCGTGTCTTTGCCCGATAATGACGTTTCCCGTTTCAAAGTTGACGGCGATCGCCGGCTGCCATACCGGCATGACGATGCAAATTGACAGCATCGGGATTTCCATCAACCAGGATTGGATCGAGTACCATGTTCCAAAAACGGAGCAAACGGCGTTCCGGCGCAGCTGCGAAAAGGCGGATGACGCGGACGGAATAGTTGATGTGAAACTGGTGCTGAACTACATTGCGCGCCGTTTCGGAGTGCAATGCTTTTCGCCGGATGCCATGTCTTTCTCCATACGGCACTCGCAATCCGGTAAAGGCCTGCTCAATACCGCGCTTCTGTTCGCCGGCGGCAAGACGCAATATACAAAGGCTCTCGTTGCCGAACTGCGCCGCATAAGCAAAGAGCCCGATGCCGTGCTTGACCAAACGTCGCTTGCGTACGTGTTCCGCGATCCGCCGTTGCCGGACGGATCCATTGGCGGCATTGATGGCGGCGGAAAGCGCATTCCCGTCTCGTTCACGAAGCGCAGGATGAACGCCGGCCAGTTTGCTGCTGTGGAAAACGCTCTCAACCGGCATGTAGCAAAGGTCGTGGGTCCGCCTGGCACCGGCAAATCTTTCATGGCCGTGAACTTGATCGCCAACGAGGTTCTGCACGGCGGACGGGTTCTTTTCACCAGCAGGAACCACAAAGCCGTCCATGCAATTTGCGACAAGGCACCAGAGGCTATAGACGATCCCGACTTCCCGCTCGTGGCCTTTTGCACAACGCCTGTCAATCCCACGAATCTTGATTGGCGGCAATCGCAAACGCTCGTGGACGAACGCACGAGCCTCGCCAGAGCCAGGCTGGCCGATGAGTCCGCCGCCGGAGCAATTCCGCCCGCTCTCACCGCTGCCATTCGTTCGTCTGAATTGCTTGATAAAGCTCTCGCGCGATACAGGGATGCGGAATCCGGCATTGAACGCTACGACCTGCTGCGAAATAAAATCGCGGGATTCGAGCGGCTGCTGGTGGATATTGACAAACTCGTTGCCTCGGTTCCCGCATGCAGACGCGATGCCCCGGAAACCGTCTCGTTGCTCGAGCGTATCGAGTCGGATCTGGCCGATGCGCCGAAGCGGCATTTCCTTGTGCGTCTTGCGGATACGATCGGGATGCTGCTGCGGCGCAATCGTTGCGTGCGCGCCACCACGATGGAGGAGCTTGCGGCAATCGCTCCCGGTGCGGTCAATGCGTTCTTGGCACCAAACACCGTGCGCAAAGAAGTGCGGCGGCTGTTGAAGGTTTTGAAGGCGCGGGCTGTGGTAAAGCAGCTTGAAGCTGCTGAGCTCGACGCATTGAATGCGGAGGCTTCGCAATGCAATTATGACGCGCTTAAAGATTGCGCAAAAACCGCATTGTTCGATGCCGAGGCCGCCGCGCAGAAGGCGTATGCGGAGCGATTGCTGGATGCGATTTCGTCCGTTGCAAACGCCGATTGCATCGTAGAGAGGTGCAAACACCTCTCTGCGTCCGCTCTGAAAAACGAGCTGTTGCCGTTCATGGGCGCAGTAGATGGTGGTGCCGAGTATGCCGGTGCGCTTGCGGCATTCCAGGACTACCTCAAGATATTCCCCGCATGGGCGGCCACGATGCTTTCGCTGAATCGCGCCTCTCCGTGCCTGCCCGGCGTGTATTCGCTTGCGATCATAGACGAAGCCTCACAGTGCGACATCCCACCGATGATCCCCGTCCTGTACAGAGCGCAGCGCATCGCCATAGTTGGCGACCCCAGCCAGTTCCCGCCCGTGATCACTTTGAAGAAGCGGCGCGATCAGGCCCTGATGCGTCATCACCGGCTCGACTCTCCGGAATGCAGCCGGTTTGCATACGGCGAGAATACCGCTTTTAGTGTCGTGCGGCACGAGGCGATACTGCTCAATGAACATTTTAGATGTGCGGATGGCATTGCGGATTATTTCAACACTGAATTCTACGGCGGCGCTTTGCGCCTCTGCTGCGAGACCGGGCGGACTGCGCACGCCGCCATCGGAGCATTCAAGCCCGGCATGCAATGGATCGATGCTCCCGGTGGCGATGATGCTGAAATCGAGGCCGCGCTCGAATTTCTCAAAAGTTTGAAACTCCGTGCGTTCGCCGGTTCGATCGGTGTGATAAGCCCCCTGCGGAATCTGGCGGATCGCTTCAAGACGGACGCGGCGAATGCCAAAACCTCCCTGCCTTGCCAGTTCGACATCCACTCGCAGGTAAACACCGCCAACGGCTTCCAAGGCGGCGAATGCGACATCATCCTTTTCCTTCTGGGCTTGAACGATTCCCGCAAACACGGCGAGGAATGGTACATAACGTCTGCGGACAACAAATACATCTACAACGTAAGCGTCTCACGGGCAAAGTATCTTTTCGTGGCGTTTGGCGACAGGCGCCGCGCCGCCACCTGCGGGCTTGCTCACATACGCAAATTGATCCCGGAGGCGCGCCCGCCGTGCAATATCCGCACCGGCCCCGGCGAAGACCTTTTGCGCAACGCCCTTGCAAAGGCAGGGATTTCAACGGAGGCGCAATATCCCATCGCCGGACGATACCTCGACCTTGCGATTCCCAGTTGCAAAATCGATATTGAAGTGGACGGCCAGGCGTGGCATCTCGACCGCAACGGATGCCGCAAGGCCGACGACATCCACCGCGACATTATGCTCGAGTCTCTCGGCTGGCGCGTCATCCGTTTCTGGCATCGCGAAATCGTGCAGAATGTCCAATCGTGCATCGATCGCGTGCGGCAGGCACTTGCGTAGCCACGTGCCGCACGTCCCCCCCCCCGGCGCTTGCGCCCTAGTGCCGCATTCGCCATTCGCGCATCGTCATGCCCGTGCGCTTCTTGAAGTATCTCTTTAGATACGTTTCCGACTCCCACCCGCATAGATTCGCTATCGCGCCTATCGCCTGGTTGGGATTCTTCAGCATTTCGATCACGGCATCGAACCGGCGGTTGAGTATCTCCTCCAGAACGCTCTGCCCCGTCGCTTGGCGGAACCGCCTCTCCGCAGTGCGCCTCACCGCGCAGATGCTTGCCAGCACATCCGCCGCACCCAATCCGTTCGCGGCCTCGCGGCGTATCAGTTCCACCGCCTTCTCCACCGCTGGATCGAACACCTTGAGCCTGCGCGTAGACTGCCTTCTCACCAATTCCTTCGGCGGATAGTAGAACGTCTTTGCCTTGCCTACGCGCCCCTCCACCGCATCGTCCAGCATCTCCACCGCCCGCCTGCCGCCTTCCTCGAACCCCGCTTGCACGCTCGAAAGCGACGGATGCAGATTTTCGCACAACCGCGTCGAATTGTCTATCCCCACTATCACCACTTCCGACGGTATCTTGAACTTGCCGCTCGCTGCGGAATTCACCACCACCCCCGCCACCTCGTCGTTCGCCGCCAGCACCGCGCACGGCTTTGGCAACGCCGCGATGAAAGATGCCATCGCCTCTTGCGCCGTCAGCGGATCTTTCATGCTCCACTCGCGCCTGAACAGCGCCACCTTCTTCCCCGTGCGATGCGCGAGATCCAGAAACACCGCCTGTCTCGTAAGCGACCAATCTATCGCCGACTCCCACGGAATGTACGCAAACGCCTCCGCGTTCGTCAGCTGCAATTCCCTAAACGCCATCCTCGTGCACGCGTCCGAATCGTTGCGCACGGAATACACCCCCTTCGGCGTAAGGCGCTCGTCGCAGTCGAGATACACAAACGGTATTTGCGCAAACTCCGCCGGCTTGAGTTTGTAGATTTGCGTATCGCAGTCCACTATGCAGCCGTCCGGCTTCCAGAACCTTATGCACTCCGCCACCGTGCGTTCCGTGCGCTCCAGTTCTACCTCCTGCACGCTCCAGCCAAGGGCTTTCGCCCCTGCATGGATCCCGGAGAGCTTCTGCTCTATCGTGTCCACGCGCTTGTCGGTTATGAAGAGGAGTTTTTTCACAGTGGAATTATAACCTATTCTGTCGCAAAAGGCAATATAAACTTTTCGTGTTTGGCACCTTGGTTCCGCGCGACTGCAAAAAAGAACGCGAGCCGCAGCCCGCGCCTTTCCTTGCGAATCACGCGTTTGGCTTCTTCGGCCCGCCCTTGCGCGGCGGGCCTATCAGCGCACCGAGTATCCTGCCCAGCGTCTTCGGCGCCTGCTCCACGTTGCAATCCGCCCCCAAGGTTTCGATCACGCGGTTTATCACGTCCTCGCCAAGTTCGCGGTGGGCATTCTCTCGCCCGCGATACTGCAGCGTCAGCTTCACCTTGTTCCCGTCCGTCAGAAACTCGCGGATCTTGCGGATCTTGTTGTCGAAATCCGCCGTGTCCGTCCCCGGATGGAACTTGATCTCC
>JAFVCR010000019.1 GCA_017479035.1 Kiritimatiellia bacterium
TGGGCGGGGCTTGCGGGCGTGGTGTGGGCGTGCCAGTTCGCCTGCCAGAAACTTGGCGAGCCGAAGATGGGGGATATGAGATACATATCGTTTGCGATAACGATGGGATCGTGCGTGCTGTTTTCGTCGCTATTGGGGGCGGTGATGGGCGAGTGGAAGGGGACATCGGCACGGACGAAGGCGTGCCTTGCCATAGGGCTTGCGATACTTGCGGCATCCATCGGCACGGCCGTGGCGGCGAAGAGCATTTGAGGCGGGGGCGCTTTCCAAATATGCAGATGCTTTTGCAAATAAAACGGTTGCGGTTTGCATCCATTAAAGGTATAATGTGTGCGGAAGATGCGCCGTGGCGGCATGGTGCGGCGCGGGAGGAATGGTTGGCATGAAATACGCATTGGCTATAGACATCGGTGCTTCGAGCGGCAGGCACATATTGAGCCACATCGAAGACGGGAAGATGATTCTGGAGGAGGTGTACCGTTTCGACAATTCGCAGGTGGTGGTAAACGGTCACGACTGCTGGGACATCGAGGCACTCTTCGGCCATGTGGTGGCGGGCATAAAAGCGGCCGCGCCGAAGAAGCCGGCTACGATAGGGATAGATACGTGGGGAGTGGATTTCGTCTTGCTGGACAAGGATATGACGCTCTGCTCTGACGCAGTGGCGTATCGCGACAAGCGCACCGAGGGCGCGGATGCAATAGTGGAGGCGGCGATAGCACCGGAGGAACTATATTCGATAGCAGGAATACAAAAGACGCCGTTCAACACGATCTATCAACTCGCGGCACTGAAGAAGGAGAGCCCCGAACAGCTGGAAAAGGCGCAGCGGCTTTTGATGGTGCCAGACTATCTCAATTTCCGCCTGACGGGCAAGATTGCGAACGAATACACCAATGCGTCCACCACGGGGCTGCTAGATGCGAGAGCCAAAAC
Source organism: Kiritimatiellia bacterium (assembly GCA_017479035.1). GTDB lineage: Bacteria > Verrucomicrobiota > Kiritimatiellia > RFP12 > UBA1067 > RGIG5050. The sequence continues at coordinate 937 of JAFVCR010000019.1, forward strand.
GTGGGCGCGCGACGTGATTGAAAGGCTTGGTTTGCCGCAGCGGATATTCGGGGAACTTTCGATGCCGGGGACGAGGCTAGGCAATCTTCTGCCGGAGATTGCGGCGGAGGCAGGGTTCGATGCAGAGGTGATACTTCCGGCCACGCACGACACGGGCAGCGCGTATCTGGCGGTGCCGGCGAGGGACGGGAATGCGGTGTATCTTTCGAGCGGGACGTGGTCGCTATTGGGGGTGGAGAACGAAGAGCCGATAACTTCGCTGGAATCGTACAGGGCGAACTTCACCAACGAAGGCGGAGCGTGGTATCGTTTCCGCTACTTGAAGAACATAATGGGGCTGTGGATGATACAGTCCGTAAGGCGCGAACTCAACGGCGTGGCATACGTGGAGGGGAAGGAAAATGCGCGCGTTCCGCTGACGGATTGGGAGGAGGGGCGCAAGTATTCGTTTGCGGAGCTTGAAGAGGCGGCGAAGAAGTCGACATTCGCGGAAACGGTGGACGTGGCGGACAATAGATTCCTCGCGCCGGAGTCGATGATAGCAGAAGTGCGAGCCGCGTGCAAGACGCCGCCGCAAACGATAGGAGATACGATGAGGTGCGTGTATCTGTCGCTTGCGAAATGTTATGCGGATGCGGTGGAGACGCTGGCGCATCTGACGGGGAGTGAATACACGTCGCTCAATATCGTGGGCGGCGGCTCCAAGGACGGATATTTGAACGCGCTTACGGCCAAGGCTACGGGGCTTGAGGTTTTCGCAGGACCAACGGAAGGCACGGCGATAGGCAATTTGATAGTGCAGCATATCGCGCAAGGCTAGTTCGCTTCGCTTGAGGAGGCGCGCGCGGCGGTGGCGGCGAGTTTCGATGTAAAAAAGGTTTGAACGGATTTCCACAAGGAGTAAAACAATGAGCTACGCGGAAGCGAAAAAGAAATACGCCAAGATCGGCATCGATACCGAAAAGGCCATAGAAGAACTCGGCAAAATAGCCATCTCCATGCATTGCTGGCAGGGCGACGACGTGGGCGGGTTCGAGTCCGTAGGCGGCGCATCCAACGGCATACAGACGACGGGCAACTATCCGGGCAAGGCACGCACGCCGGAAGAATTGATGGCGGACATCGATTTTGCAATGTCGCTCATTCCCGGCAAGCATCGCGTGAATCTCCACGCATGCTACGGCATACACAAAAACAAAGTGGTGGATCGTGACAGCATCGGCATAGAGCAGTTCAAGCCGTGGGTGGCGTGGGCCAAGGAGCGCGGGATAGGCCTTGATTTCAACCCGACGTTCTTCTCGCACGCGAATGTGGTGGACGGGCTGACGCTGTCGTCGCCGGACGAGAAGATCCGCAAATTCTGGATCAAGCACGGCATACAGTGCCTCAAGATAGCGGACTATTTTGCGAAGGAACTCGACACCACCTGCGCAATCAATTTCTGGTGCCCGGACGGTTTCAAGGACGAACCAAGCGACCGGCTGGGCCCGCGCGTGCGCATGGCGGATTCGCTCGACAAGATTTTCAAGGGTGCGAAATACGATAAGAAGCGCGTTTTGCCGACTTTCGAGAGCAAACTTTTCGGGATCGGGGTGGAATCCTACACCGTAAATTCCCACGAGTTCGTGATGGGCTACGCGCAAAGCCGCAAGATACTCGCGCTGCTCGACATGGGGCATTTCCATCTCACCGAAAACGTGGCGGACAAGATCAGTTCATTTTTGATGTTCTTCGGCAAGGTCGCATTCCATATCTCGCGGCCCGTGCGGTGGGATTCCGACCACGTCATACGCCAGAATGACGACCTCCGTGCCGCCGCGCAGGAAATCGTGCAGATGGGGCCTGAAAACTTCATCGTGGCGCTCGACTACTTCGATGCATCCATCTGCCGCGTGGCTGCATGGGTGCTTGGCATGAGAAATATGCAAAAAGAACTGCTCAAGGCAATGCTCACGCCAAACGCCGCGCTCGCCAAACTTCAGGACGAGGGCAAGTTCACACAGCAACTCGTGCTGCAGGAAGAATACAAGAATTATCCCGCAGATGAGGTGTGGGCGGAGTTCTGCAAGCGCGCGAAGGTGCCGGCAGATGAATCGTGGCTGGCAAAGGTGGAGAAATACGAGGAGAATATCCTCCTGAAACGCGTTTGATTCCATATCGGACGAGTGGAGAAGCCGGTGCGGACATCCGCACCGGCTTTTTAGTTTATAATGGCAGCACCGTGCCGGCGATGGTACGCGCCGCTCATCGCCGACCTCTCCAACTGCGCCCTGTGCGGCGTCCTGCGCGCGACCGTGGCCTACCGGCTGCAGGAGCGGCACTACGGCTTGTCCCTCTCAAAGGAGGCGTCAACGTGGCTTGACGAGGCCGTTGATGACAAGCGGATGTTCCCGGGCGGACGCAAGGTCGGGTCGGGCGCGCGACAATGACTATCGCCTCCGCTGTGCGCCAGAGCGGTTTAGCACACGGGTGTTCCGCGACCTCACACAGGACTTCAACAACATAGAGGAGACAGCCTCGTTGTTGGACTTCGACCGCTTCTCCGACACGGTGAGCAGCGTCACCGATGCCCTCAAGGTCATCATTGACGTCTCGCGCAAGATGCAGGGAATCGGCCGCAGGGTGAAGAAGGACATCAAGCACCACGACAACCAGTTCTGGTCGAAGCTCGATGCTAGGAATACCCTGCGGAGCACCGCCTAACGGCCCATACGCGAATCTTCGCCCGCAATCCCGCCACGTTGCCGCGTGGCGGTATTTTCGCGTTCAGTTGGAGAAGCACCCGCCCAATGCTCCGGACGCGACACGGGGCAACGTCGTGGCAAAGCAACAGCCGCCATCCCACAACGACTATAGGATGACGGCTGTATGTTCATGGTGAGATTACTTGCCTCGTCCGCCAGTGCCTGGAGGGTTGTTCCCGCGCCCGCCACCAGACGGTTTGCCTGTTGTTGACGGCCAGTTGCCGCCGTCGCCGCCTTTATGCATTATCATGGCTGCACTCCTTTCAGTATGCGTTATGGATCCCAGAAGCCATCGTTGTCATATGGCGTATCTTCAATGTAATCATCGTCATCCATTGTGCTTTCCTTTGTATTGTTGTGTGCCCAGAGTCCGAAATGGTCTCTACCAAGGCTGCACGGCGCACAGTATATCAGATACATCGAAGATTTCATGCCTACTCATTTCTGGAAAAAGTCGGATAGTAATTGATTGCGATACTAAGAAATTCTCCATACCTCTCCTTGGCCTCTGCCTGAAAATCAAAGTTCAGCTTCTGTTGCATCTTGTCCATGCAGACGGCACTCTGGATTATGAAACTCCAAAGGCATGAAATATATTCTCTTAAACCTTCCTTCTTGTTCGCTTCGTCAAAACAAATATCGTAGTATGTTTCAGCAAATTTCTTAATGAATTGAGGTTGAGTGATGCGGGCTACATCTCTAATGTTCGCGTCAAATACTTTCCTTGGATCCGAACTGTTTGGATGCATCTTGGAAGCAAATTCTTTGATGGCAATTCCACTATTCTTTATGTGCCGACGGAGGATGGTGACGATAGCGTTCTTGCACCCATCTGCAGGTTCGTTGAATAGTTCACGAAAAATCTTTGACTTCATGTTAGGATTTGCATCAAAGAGAGCTAGTGAGAATAAAAAGCATTGACACAAAAATGGCGATTCGATTTTGCCACTTCGTTCGCACAATAGAAAGCTCTGTATAATGGACTGTGGAATTGAATTTGATTGTGACCTCGTCGACTGCTCACTGTTTGCAATGGTTAGCAATTCTTTGTCGGCTTGTTTCACAGCATTCTCATATTCCTCGCTCAATGTATAATCGCCGACCGATGAACTACAAAAATCAGAAAATAGCGTGTAGGAGTCAGAGTCAAGCGATTTTACCAATTGATACATGCGTATGCCAGCAAGCCCATAATCTCCTTTAGACATTCTTCTCTTTGTCAATGATGGCAACCTTTGATTGCGGTCGCGGTATTTGCGAAGCAAATCTATCAACTTTTTGTCGCAACTTGCTTTTGCTGGCCCCAACCCCTTGGGTAGTGCGAGGTGTCCATTCAATAGTCGGGCTAAGAATAGCCTACTGAATACAACTGAAAAACTTATCATGCCATACTCCTCGGACAATTCCTTGTCGAGCGTTGTCTTCAGCACTGTGATTTTTCCTTTCTTCATTTCTCCAGCCTCCATCCGAAGTCGTTGTGGTAGATCATGTTGCGTGTCATGCCCCCGTCGATGCAGATGTTCTCGCCGGTGATGAAGCCCGCCTTGTCGGAGGCGAGATAGAGAACCATGCTGGCGATGTCCATCGGATTTCCGACGCGCCCCGCGAAGTGCTGCGAGGCATCTGGTCCATCGTACTTCTTGAAGGACGTGTCTATCCAGCCGGGTGAGATCGAGTTGACGCGGACGCGTCCAGCGAGGCTGGCGGCGAGCGCGTGCGTAAGTGCGGCGATTCCGCCCTTGGCAGCGGTGTAACTCTCCGATTGCGGCTGACTCATCCTGTCGCGGGAGGACGAGATGTTGATTATGGACGCTCCATTGGCGAAGCTGTCTTTGAAAAGTTTTGCGAGGTAGAATGGAGCAGCCACCCCGACCGCCTGGGCGTTGGCGAATTCATCGTAAGTGCATTCATCGATGCCCTTGAAAAGCGGTATTGCGTTGTTGACGAGGACATCGATCTTGCCGCTTTTCGCGATGACATCCGCCGCGAAACGCTCCAGCGTCGCCTTGTCCGCGAGGTCGCCCACAAACCACGGTCCCTCCTGCCTGTCGATGATGTGAATCGTCGCTTCTTCCTGTCGGAAGCACTCGGCGATGCACATGCCGATGCCCTGCGCCCCTCCTGTGACAACGACCGTTTTGTCTTTGAATTCCATCGTCAGCCCTCTTTCTTGAAAACCAATCCGGAATTGAACGCCCTAGCCGCTCCATCGCCGACCGCGAGGTATCGCCAATTCTCCTCGTCGTAGATTATGGGCTTGAGCTTCTCAAGCGAATACCTGCCGCGTTCGTCGAGAATGCTATCGTCGGCCTGTATGTTCACGACCTCGCCCGTGATCTGCGTGTGGCTGCCGATGGTGACCGTTTTAACGACTTTGCACTCAATCGTGAGCTTCAGCTCGTTTATGACAGGGGCGTCGATCATTTCGGCTTTCGTCACTGACCAGCCAACCTCGGCGATCTTGTCGTGCTCGTAGCCGGATGCCATTCCGATCCAGTCCGCCTCGGCGATCTGCTCGACGCTCGGGTAGCCGATGGTGAACGCGCCGGAGTGGAGGATGCTTTTCAGCGTCTTGCGCTTCGCCGTCGCATTGATCGCGATTGTGAGGCACGGCGGCTTGTGGCTTGTCGGCGCATAGAACGCAAGCGTGCAGGCATCCGCCTTGCCGTTCTCGTCGTAAGCCGCCGCGATGATGGCGGGCGTTGGCGAAACCACTGCACGGAGCTTCAGGTTCTTCTTCATGATGCGTTTCCCATTTCAATTTACGCTGTTTTATGTTTGTCACTCGATGCGGACGTATGCGGCGTTGCGGCCGTTGCCGGTCTTGCAGATGAAGCCCTCGTCGCAAAGGCGCTTGAGAGCGACGGAGACCGTGATGACGCTGATGTCCGGGCGTTTCTCCACGATCTCGCGCTTCGTGATCGCTCCTTGCGCCGCCGCGATGACGTTGCGGATGCGATCAGACTTGCTCGCGCGTTCGTTTACGATTCCGTCGAGGCGCGAGGCGAACTCCTTGTAGGTCTTCCTCTCGCCGCCGCCGGACGGGAGATGCGCGAAGAGCATCTTGTGAAGTCCAAGGATGGAGTCGGGCGTCGGCTGCATCGTGCCGTAGTTCGCCAGCACGTGGGTGAAGCATTCGCGGTAGGCGCAGATGGCCTGTTCGTCATCATCGCGGGGTTCGGCATCCTCGTCGAAGAGGTCGCGGAAGCGGTAATCGGGCGTAGAGACGCCGTCGATCCGATTTGACGCCATCACAGATTTCTCCCGCGAGACTTCGACAAGTGCATCCAGAACCTCATCCTTTGCGTTGAGAAGATAGTCCTGCCGCCCCTTGAACTCATGTATCTGCGCAATGAGTGAAGTTATCTCCGGCGAGAGCAGAGATTCAAGCGTCCTGTCGCAGTCGAAAATGTGCATCCGAAGTCTTCCGTATTGTTTTTGACAGGCAGGATTATATCACAATCTCAATATTCAATGCAAGAGGGTATGTAGTTACACCCTTATCCTGGATTTTTGGATGAGGCGGACGGGACGTTCTTGCATGGAGCGTCGTCAAGGGCGCAGGTGCGGATGAATGGCAAGGGGCGGCAGAGCATAAAGCCGCACACAAAGTCCACGAAGTTCACGAAGTTATTAAGCCGCGAAGCGGCGCAAGAACACAGACGGGGGTGGAGCGCAGCGGCCCCCCCGGTACCGACAAAATAAAAAAACAAGCCCCGAAGGGGCGGCAGAATATGCTCCTTATGCACTCTTGCACTTGGACGAGACACGCTTGTCCCGGATTTTGGATTACCCGAAATGGTTTGCAGTGTGCAGTTGTCGCGCCGCATCCATAA
>JAFVCR010000164.1 GCA_017479035.1 Kiritimatiellia bacterium
GGATAGACGCATGCGCTTGCGCAACAAGCAGAGCCGCAAAATCTTCGGAATTCCGCAAAACCGCGCGAGCCTTTCCGAGGGCTCGTCAGCGCTTTGCAAAGGTGGGGATATTCCAGTGCACAGTGGGGTTGACATTGCTAACAAGAACTACAAACCGCAAACCCGCCGCGGGCGAGACGCCCGCGTCCCCACAGTACACAGTGGGGGGTGACATTGCTACCAAGAACTACAAACCGCAAACCCTCCTCGGGCGAGACGCCCGCGTCCCCACAGTACACAGTGGGGGGGGGACATTGCCACCAAAAAACTGCACACTGCAAACTGCACACTGCAAACTACTGACCGCGGGCGAGACGCCCGCGTCCCCACAGGGGGCTGTGGGGGTTGACATTGCTACCAAAAACTGCAAACTGCACACTGCAAACTGCAAACTTTTGAGAGCGGAAGGTGGAATGGGGGTTGATTTTGGGTTGGGAATGAGGTAGAATAGGACATCATGAAAGAAGTGTTTGCGTATGTAATCGGGTTGGGTGCGGCGGTGATGATGCCGGTCATCTTCACGGTTCTGGGCGTGGCGGTGGGGATAAAGTTCTCCAAGGCGTTGAAGAGCGGATTGCTTGTGGGCGTGGGGTTTGTGGGGCTGGGTGTGGTGACGGCACTTTTGACGACGAATCTGGGGCCTGCGCTGAAGGATGCGACGGTGCTTTACAGGCTCGATCTGCCGTTTTTCGATTTGGGGTGGCCGGCGGCGGCGGCGGTGGCGTATTCAACGGCGGTGGGGGCGTTCATAATCCCGGTGTGCCTTGGCGTGAACATACTGATGCTGGCGACGGGGACGACGCGAACGGTGAACATAGATCTTTGGAACTATTGGCATTTTGCGTTTTTGGGCGCGCTCGTGTTCTATGCAACGGATTCGCTTGCGTGGGCGTTTTTCGCGGCGATAATCCTATACATAATAACGCTGTGTATGGCGGATCTCACGGCGAAGGGGTTTCAGACGTATTATAAAGACATGGAGGGGATTTCAATTCCGCAGCCGTTCTGCCAGTCGTTCACGCCGTTTGCGGTGGTGTTGAACGCCGCGCTGGACAGGATACCGGGCATTTCGCGGCTCGACATCGATGCAGAAGGGTTGAAAAAGAAGTTCGGTTTGCTGGGCGAGCCGCTTTTCCTTGGTGTGGTGATCGGGTGCGGGATAGGATGCTTGCGCTGCGCGAATTTGCGCGAATTGGTGGATGCGATACCGAAGACGCTTTCGCTGGGGGTGACGGTGGGGGCGGTGATGGAACTGATACCGCGCATAACGGCACTTTTCATCGAGGGATTGAAGCCGATTTCCGAGGCGACGCGCGCGCTTGTGGAGAAGAAATTTGCGGGGTTGAAGGGGCTTTCGATAGGGATGAGCCCGGCACTAGTGATAGGGCATCCGGCAACGCTTGTGGTGTCGATACTATTAATACCGGTGGCGTTGTTTCTGGCGGTGGCGTTGCCGGGGAACAAGTTTCTGCCGTTGGCGTCGCTGGCGGGGATGTTTTATCTGTTTCCGTGCGTGCTGCCGGTGACGAAGGGCAACGTGCCGAAGACGTTTGCGATAGGGTTGATTGCGCTGGTGGCGGGGTTGTATCTGGTGACGAATCTAACGCCGGTGTTTTCCAAGGCGATAGGGGATGCGCAGCTGGAGGGGATAAAGGTGCCGGAGGGGTTCGAGGGCGGAGCGGCGTTGGATTTCGCGTCTGCATTGTGGTGCTGGCTGGTGTATCATTTTTCCGTTACGCTGAAGTGGGCGGGAGCTGCGATACTCTGCCTTGCAACGGCGGCACTTATGTGGTATAATCGTAGAAGAATAGGAAGTTCGATAAAATGAAGACAATAAAGAGACTTGCAATTGCGGCAATCGCGGTGCAAAGCGCAATAGCTGCCGCAGGCACATCGTACACGGTGCAGACGGCGTGCCATCCGGAGGACGTGAAGCATTACGACACGGACACTTTGCGCGCGCGGTTCATGATGGAGAATGTGATGGTGCCAGACGAGGTGCGCTTCACATATTCGATGTATGACCGTTTTGTATACGGCGGCGCGATGCCGGTGAAGGAAACTCTGCGGCTAGAGGCGTTCGACGAGTTGAAGGCGGGATACTTCCTTGAGCGCAGGGAACTGGGGGTGATCAACGTGGGCGGCGCGGGCGTGGTGATAGCCGACGGCGAAAAGTACGATTTGGATTTCAAGGATGCGTTATATCTGGGGTGCGGCGTGAAGGATGTGACGTTTGCGTCGGCAGATGCGGCAAATCCGGCGAAGTTCTATCTCAAGTCCGCGCCGGCATACAAGAAGTTCGTGAACCAGTTGATAACCACCGACGAGGCCAAGGCGAAGGCCGACCCCGCAAAGTGGACGCTTGGCAACAAGCTCTACGCAGGGAAGTTGGAAGAGTCGAACGACCGCGTGATAAACCAGTTGATGATATGGCCGGTGATGGCCAAAAAGCCCGGCGGCGGAGTGAACCAATTGCAGATGGGGCTTACGGAACTCAAGCCGGGCAGCGTGTGGAACACGATGCCGCAGCATACGCACCGGCGCAGGATGGAGACGTATTTCTATTTCAACGTTCCGGAAGGGCAAGCGATATGCCACATCATGGGCGAGCCGCAGCAGGAACGCCTCGTGTGGTTGGCAAACGAACAGGCGATAGCCTCGCCCGAGTGGAGCGTGCATGCGGCGGCGGGCACGACGAACTATATGTTCATCTGGGGCATGGCCGGCGAGAATCTCGATTATGGCGACATGGATCGCATTGCGTATCCCGAAATGAGATGAAATGCCCACCGGCGGCGCGTTTGGAGATGGTGCGAAGGCGCGCGAGGGCGGCATGAAGGCAAACTTGAAACCTGCCCTATGGATCATAACTAGACAAGGAATTGCCGGAAATGAAAAAAATAGCACTGCTCTTGCTCTTGCCCCTTGCCGCTTTCGGCGCGGATTTCTTCAATGCCACGTTTGGCGTGGGTGCGAACGATGGCGCAAGCAACGAAGCGACCGTTGCGGTGGGCGATTCCGCCGCCGCGTATTCCGCGTTCACGAACTCCGTCCTGCTCGGTGCGGCGGCGGGCATTCTAGGCGGCGGCTCAAACGTGGTTGCCATCGGCTACGTTTCTGCGGCGGCAACTCGCGGCGACAACCGCACCGAGATAAACGGCCAGTTTTCCATTGATGGCGCAAGCAACCGTTTCTTCCTCCGCACCGACCCCGGAATCCCCGCGACGGACGCGCCTGTATATTACGATGACGGCACGCTGTATCTGAATGTGGATAGAATCGTCACTGTCGGCGGCGTCAAGACTAGCGGCTTTTCCGTCCCCGCCGGTTGCGATTATTACGTTTCCTCCCTCTACGGCAGCGATTCCGCCCCCGGAACTTCCTCCGCCCCCCTCGCCACGATGGACGCGGCCATCGCCAAATGCACCGAGAACGGGCAGACCGTATGCGTCCTGCCGGGGCGTTATCCCTTTCCCGAAACGTATGCTTGCACGTCCCCGACGAACCGCTACGAGGGCGCGAAATACGCATTGAACTTCATCGCCCCTGGAGGCACGGCGAATACCATCATCGACGGCTCGCTCAACGCCACGAACATTGTTCCCTGCGTATGGGGCAGCGGCGTATATTACAACTATTCCAACGGCTACGATGCCTACGACCCCGACCAGTTCCTCTCCTTCGACGGCTTTACGTTCATCGGTGCGAGATACGAGGGGCGGAATAAACCGCGCTGGCACGGCGCATATTCCTTCGCCCGTTTCTACAACTGCGACTTCGAGGGCGACTGTAATCTCTACGCATTCGGCAGGGCGTATTTCAATTACTGCATCCTTTCCAATTGCACGGCGAACTTGCATCTGTATTCCGTCACAAACGTTTTTACGGATGGGAATTTTGGTTCCAATGAAATCATGGAGGAAGTCTATGTTGTCGATAGCGCGTTTTCCATCGACACGCAAAACACCTTGACCGGGGATGCGGCATACCCCAATTTCGGTTGCCACGATTACCTTGAAAACTCCTTTTTCGACATCGGCGGCCTTAACGAAATCCCCGCCGGTCACGGCTCTTGCGCCTTGGCCTCCGGCGTGAAGTCCGGCGCGGCCGACACTACCTTCATCGCCTCTTGCATGGTCAAGCAGAAAACCCCGCCGAATCTGTCCAGATGCCTGGTGGGCATCGGGGATGACGGCAAATTCAAAAGCGTAGGGGCGATTCTCACCGCCCCCGTCATCGACAAGGATTTTGCCGGGGACAATACGGTATCTTCCGCCGCCGCCGTCCGCGCCTCGCTCAAAGACCGCCGCCCGGTGATCCCCGCATGGCGTTTCTATGGCTTCGATTCGGCTTTCGACCGCGCCTGGCGCGATGAACTCTTTGCGCAGTTCGCCGAGAAATACTCTCTTGCCCCCGCACCGGGAACCACGGAGGAACAGGAATGATACCCGTAATTCTGCAAGGCGACGATACCGAGGGCGGCGTTTTGTGCGGATTTAGCATTTTTTGCTTGAATTTTGCGCAAATATAAGGTATTATATACGTCTAAAAGTTTGTAAACACTAGGAGTAGACTACAATGGCGAACATCAAAGGCGGCCGCGCCGCCCGTAAACGCGACCGTCAGGCCGCCAAGGCAAACAAGCGCAACGTGGCGGTGAAGACCCGTCTGCACGTGGAGCACAAAAAACTCTTCAAGAAAGCCGATGCGGGCGACAAGGCGGCCGCCGAAAGCGACCTCGTGAAGTTCGTGAGCGACCTTGACAAGGCCGTCAAGAAGGGCATCATCTCCCGCAACACCGCAAACCGCAAGAAATCCCGCGCACAACTGCGGGTCAACAAAATCGCGGTGGCGTGACAATCAACGAACAATGCGAATTTCCGGCGAATCGTCCAAGCGGTTCGTTCGGAGTTTGTTTTATCCGGTGGCGGATATAGATACCAGGAGATAAAAATGGCAAAGAAGACTTTGAGGGATATTCCCCTCGCTGGCAAGCGCGTGGTGATGCGCGTGGATTTCAACGTTCCGATGGCCAAGGACGGCAGCGGCAAGATTACGGACGACACGCGCGTCCAGGCGGCACTTCCTTCCATCAAGTACGTTCTCGAGCAGGGCGCGAGCCTCGTTTTGATGAGCCACCTCGGTAGACCCAAGGGCAAGGGATACGAGGCGGAGTTCTCGCTCAAGCCCGTGGCGGAGCATTTGGCGCAGGTTCTCGGCAAAGAGGTGAAGTTCGCGCCCGACTGCATGGCGGCGGACGAGATCGTGGCATCTCTCAAACCGGGCGAAGTGGCACTCCTCGAAAACACCCGCTTCTACAAGGCCGAAGACGGCAAGGTGAAGAAGGACGACGAGAAGAAGGGTATCCATCTCACGGACGAAGAGTTCGCAGCCAAGAAGGCCGAGCTCAAGGCCAAGAGGCAGGAACTTGCAAAGAAACTCGCGTCCTACGGCGATGTGTACGCCAACGACGCGTTCGGCACAGCGCACCGCGCGCATGCGTCCACGGCGGTCATTGCGGATTATCTGCGCCCGGCGGTGAGCGGTTTCCTTCTTGAAAAGGAAATCAAGTTCCTCGGCGATGCGGTGGAGAATCCCGTGCGTCCGTTCGTGGCGATACTCGGCGGCGCGAAAGTTTCCGACAAGCTCAAAGTGATCAACAATCTCCTTGAGAAGGTCGACACTCTCATCGTGGCCGGCGGCATGGCGTATACTTTCAAGAAAGCGCAAGGCGTGAAGATCGGCGCGTCGCTCTGCGAAGACGACCAGATTGAATACGCCAAGGAAATGATCGCCAAGGCGGCGGCGAAGGGCGTGAAACTCCTCCTCCCCGTGGACCACGTAATAGCAGACAAGTTCCCTGCCGAAAAGGACGCTTCCGACATTACCATCAAGGTGTGCGAGGGTGACATTCCCGACGGCTGGATGGGGCTTGACATCGGACCGAAGTCGATCGAACTTTTCTCCGAAGCGGTGAAGGGTGCGAAGACGGTGGTGTGGAACGGACCGATGGGCTGCTTCGAGTTTGCGCCGCTTGCAAAGGGCACGTTTGGCGTGTGCGATGCGGTGGCCACGGTCAAGGCCAACGGCGGAATTTCCATCATCGGCGGCGGCGACAGCGTGAGCGCGGTGAAGAAGTCCGGCAAGGCACTTGAAATGACGCATATCTCCACCGGCGGCGGCGCGTCGCTCGAGTTCCTCGAGGGCAAGGTGCTTCCCGGCGTGGCGGCACTCGACGAAAAGTGAGGCCGATGCTGCAGTTTGCAGAGGGAAACGCGGGCGAAAGCCCGCGTTTCGTGTTTACGGGGAGTGGAATTTTGCGCCGGAGGTGCGCGAACGGGCGCGAGCGGGCGGAAGTTCGCGGCAATTTCCCCGAAATAGTGTGTGGTTTGCAGTGTGCAGTTTGCAGTTGTCGCGCCGCATCCATAACTGCACACTGCAAATTTATTTGACTGGGAAGGATCCGACACGCCAGCGCAACTCTCCGCAAACCCTCCGCGGGCGAGACGCCCGCGTCCCCACAGTACACACTCTCTAGAATCTCTGCGCCTCTGCGTTGATTGCATTAACGCAAAACCTCCGCAAACCTTCCGCGGGCGAGACGTCCGCGTCCCCACAGTACACACTCTCTCGAATCTCTGCGTCTCTGCGTTGATTGCATTTTCACACTGCACACTGCAAATTTCTTTGGATGGGAAGAATCCGAGAAACCAGCGCAGCTCTCCGCAAACCTTCCGCAAAGCC
>JAFVCR010000165.1 GCA_017479035.1 Kiritimatiellia bacterium
AAGGACGCTCTCCTGCGGCGCAACGCATGCCTCCACTTGCAAAACCGTAGCATACTCGTCCGCAATCGCCTCTGGTGCAAAATCGTTCTCATGCAACGTGCGGGATTCCACACTATGCGCGATTTCTATCGTCACGGGTGGCGGCACATCCACGCCGGGCGGCGCGGCTGTGCGGAACAGCCTCCTTGCGGCGATAGCCGCCGCAATATGCACCGCCACGCTTGCCGCGAGGCAAACTGCGAACGTCACCGCTTGACGGTGAACGAGCCTTGGAACGGGTCGAAGTCGCACACTTTGCCGCCTTCGGAATCAAGTAGGGTGAGCATTGTCCCGCCGAAAATCCTGCCGTCTAGCGCACCTGTGGACGGTGTCGCCACAGTATTGCCGTCGGCATCCTGCGTAAACGTCAATTCCACGCAATCGCGCACCTTTGCGTATGCGCACACGTCGCGGAACGGCGCAATCCAGATGTCCTTCTGCTCGCGCACCCACCTGAAATGCTTGTCAAGTTCTTTCGGGTTTTCCCACATGTCGTATCCGCGCACTATTCCGTGCGTCATTGTAACGACCCACGCGCCCTTCTCTCGTTCGCGCTCGATGTATGCATTGAAATCGTCCGCCTTTGTCTTGCCGCCAAACGCTTTCTGGAACGTGCGCGAACCCACAAGCCCATCCTCCACGAGCGCCACGATGCTCTCGCCGTCCTTGTCCTTCTTGTCGTTAAACGGATAGCAGAACGTGACCGGCCGCAAGCCTGTGCGCTTCTCGATGAGATCGGCATTCAAGTCGCGCTCGGCAAGAATTTCCGCATGGTCTGCGCATCGGGACGTTGCTTTGTGATGCAGACCGTGGCTTGCGATTTCGTTGCCCCACCGTGCGATTTCCGCTATCTGCGGCCAATCCATCACCGGAGTGCGCTTCAACGATCCAGTCTCCACGGCATCGCCGATTATCCAGAACGTACCGCGCAGCCCGTGCCGCTTCAGTAGCGGGAGAACGTGCGTGAAGTGGTCGCGCAAGCCGTCGTCGAACGTGTAACTTATGGCGCACGCCTTGCCGTCTTTCCACTTTGCCACCGCATATGGTGCGCCGCCATCCTGCGCAAAGGCTGCAAGCGGCACTGTTGCCAACGCTAACGCCGCCAACGCGATTGCATTTTTCATTTGCTTTTCCTCCGTGTCTTGAAAAACGTCTGCAGCACCTCGAGGCACTGCTTTTCCATAACGCCGCCTTGCACGGCGGGATGGTGGTTCACCCCCGGATGCGCGAACATGTCGAACACGCTCGCGCCACCGCGCTTCGGGTCGGCCACTCCCCACACCACGCGGCTGCACCGCGCAAGTATTATCGCACCCGCGCACATCGGGCAAGGTTCTTTGGTTACGTAGAGTGCGCTGTCCACAATTCTCCAATTGCCGCGTCTGCGCGCAGCCTCCTCTATTGCGAGTATTTCGGCGTGCGCCGTTGGGCGGTGCAACGTCTCCGTGCGATTGTGTGCGCGTGCAAGTATTTCGCCAGAAGGAATGTCCACAATCACGCATCCCGCCGGAACCTCTCCGGCGGCGGCCGCAAGCCGCGCTTCCTCCAACGCGATTGCCATTATCTCATCGTCTGCCGTCATCGTGTGGAGTATAGCATATTTTGCCCGTCCTTGCAACGGCATCACCAGAAATGCCATTCGCCCGCAGCGATCACATACACCGCCAGCAGCAGATTCGTTGCTACGTGCGCCGTTATCGCCGCCGCAATGCCGCCCTTCTTCGCCGCGAATTGGTAGCACATTGCACACAGGAACGCTACTACGAAACGCGGACTGTGCTCTAGCGAGAACACGAACGCCGTCCACAACGCCGCGCTCCAGTTCCACGTTTCGAGTTTCGCATCGCGCCATGTATCGCCGCGCATTATCCAGCGGTACAGAAAACTCCTGAAAAAAAGTTCCTCCGCCGGCGCGATGACGAACGCGCTGCCCAAAAGCTTGGCTGCCGTAAGAGGCCATCCGCACGTTTCCGGCGCATACGGCGTTGCGGTATCGATTGGCGTGGCAAAGCCGAACGGCCACAATACACACGTGCGATACCAATCGCAATTCTCCGGCAATATCCAGAACGCCGCCACCAAAAGCCCCGCCGGCACGCCCCACAGCATCCTTTTGCAGAAACGTACTTTTCTCATCCACAAACAGAGCAACGCCGCCGTCGCCACAGAGCGTACCGCATACATCTCCGCCGTGGCCGGCAGTATGTTCTGCAACACTATCCACGCCGCAAAAGGTGCGATGAACATCGCCAAATCCTTTTTCTCCGCCATATGCTCCATTGCTACGCTCCTCTCGGCTTTACGCGGCGTGTGGCGATTGCGGTCAGCGGATCCTCCGGCCAGTAATGCTTGGGGTAGCGGCCGCGCAAGTCTTTGCGCACGAGTGCGTATGTGTTGCGCCAGAATCCCGCAAGGTCTTTCGTTATCTGCACCGGCCTTTGCGCGGGCGAAAGCAGATGCATCACCACTTTCGCCCTGCCGCCCGCAATCACCGGCGTGTCCTTCATGCCAAACGTCTCTTGCAGCCGCACCGCCGCGTATGGTTCACCCGCATCGTAATGGATCGTTATTTCGCTGCCGCTCGGCACGGACATCTTCAACGGCGCAAGTCTGTCCAGTTCGCGCATCGAGGCCCCCGCCTCTGCCATCGCCGCCGCGATTACGCCGTGCATGTCAATCTTCTCCAGTTGCCGCCACGTGCGCATTCCGCCTATGAACGCGCCGAAAAACTTTTCCGCCGCCTCCTCCAACGTACAATCGCGCACGTCCGGCCACGGCTCGCCTATCGCTTCGTGCAAGAACAATATGCGCTCCTGCAACTGCCGCGCACCCTTCGTCCATGCAAGCGCGGCTACGCCCTTTTTGCGGATGCCCTCGCACAACGCTTTGGCCACGTCGTCTTCTGCGGCATTAGCGTCGGGTGCGCTTTTGATGACCATTCTCCCCAGTCTGCGTTCGCGCAAAGCCGCCACCTGCTCAAGCCGCGCATCCCACACGCACGAAGTTTTTTCCTCTACAAGCCCTGCGAAGATTTCCTCGATGGCATCTTCGCCTATCGGCGCAGCCAGATGGATTTTCGCATCTGCCGCAGAATCATCCAGAGTGCAGCACACTAGATATTTCGCGTCCGCAAGCGGTTGCTCGCGCTCCATCCACGCACCGCGCCCGCCGGAGAGCTGGAACGTGCCATTGCCACGGTTGCGACCTATGCGATCCGGGAATGCAAGCGCAAGTATTTCTCCCGCAAAATCGAAATCCATATCCCCTCCACCGCCGCGATGCCACCGCCGCGCAAGTTCTTTCACGCGTGCGGATTGCGCATCTTTGCACCGCAGCACGATGTCCGCCGCTTCACGCACATCGCACTCGCGCCGTATGGACGAAGGTGCCTCCTCAAGCAACGCCGCAAGGAATGCGCTTTCACGCGACGGTTCCTTGGTCATCATCGCGGCAAGGCGCGGATGCGCGCCGGAGCGCATCATCTGCAAACCCTGCCGCGTAAGGCGCGCAGGTTCTCCCTCCACTGCGCCAAGCATCGCCAAAAGTTCCATCGCCTGCTTCCAAAGCGCGGCGGGCGGCGGCGTGAGCCAAGGCAGTGAGTCGATGTTTGCCGCGCCCCACGATACGCACGCAAGCGCAACGGGCGCAAGATCAGTCTCCTCTATTTCAGGCTTCGAGTGCGGCGCAAGCAACCTGTCCTGCGCTTCCGTCCACAGCCGCAAACACACGCCGTTCTGCGTGCGCCCTGCACGCCCGCGCCGCTGGTCTGCACGGTCGCGGGTGATGCGCATCGTTTCCAAGCGGTTCATTCCGCTGGCGGGGGAGAACCTCCCCACCCGCATCAAGCCGCAGTCTATCACGGTCGTAACGCCATCAATGGTAAGGCTTGTCTCTGCAATCGATGTGGCAAGTATCACCTTGCGCGAACCATGCGGCGCGGGTGCGAACGCCCGTTGCTGCTCTGCAAACGGCAGAGCCCCGAAAAGCGGCACTATCTCCGCTCCCGGCTCGCCGCGCAACCGCTCTTCAGTGCGGCGTATCTCTCCCTCGCCCGGTAAAAAACAGAGTATATCGCCGGCGCGATCCTCCGCCAGAACTCTCCTCACTGCTCCCGCCATTGTCGCATCTATCGACCCCGCCGGTTCTTCGCGCAGAAATCTCGTCTCCACAGGATACATGCGCCCTTGTGCATGGATAACTTCGGCATCGCCCAAATGCCGCGCCACGGCATCGGCATCCAAGGTGGCACTCATCACAAGTATTCGCAGATCCTCACGCAAACCGCGCCGCACATCCAGCGCAAGCGCAAATCCGAGATCGCAATGGACGCTTCTCTCATGGAATTCGTCGAAGATTATAAGCCCCGTATCCGCAAGTTCTGGATCGTTCGCAATTCTCTGCGCCAAGAGTCCTTCGGTGACTATTTCAAGGCGCGTCTGCGGGGAGATTTTGCGCTCGAGACGCACTTGGTAGCCCACCGTCCCCCCTGCGCTTTCACCAAGCCTACGGGCAATCCATTCAGCCGAATTGCGCGCCGCTAGGCGGCGCGGCTCCAGCATTACAATCTTCTTACCCGCGAGAAACGGAGAAGAAAGTAGCGCAGGGGGCACACACGTAGTCTTGCCGCTGCCCGGAGGCGCGGCAAGCACCACGCTTTTGTTTTTCTCAAGCGCGTCCCTTACTTGTCCGATTACATTCTCCACGGGAAACATAGTGCGATACTAGCATATTTTGCGGGGGATTTCAACCTCGCCCGCGCGTTACCGCTAAATTTCAATGCAGATAAAAAGATGCGGGCGGCAATCATGCCGCCCGCATCTTTCAAGTTATCCGCAAGGATGCGGTCAGTTGAGTTCAATGTCGCCGCCGCCCTCTTCGGTCTTGTCAAGATCAAAAGAAAGCGAATCGTCCGGCTCTTGGTCGCTCATGAAGACCTGGAAGAAGGCCGTGCCGCCTTCGGGTTTCTTCACCGTAAGCCCCGTTTTGGATTCGGTCTCCTGTTTGAGTTCGGGCTCTTCGAGACCGCCAAGCTCCGTTGCCACGGCCACACCGTAGTAGAAGCCCTTTACAACCGTGACGTTGAGGGTGATGGTGCCGTTCTCTTCGTTTTCAGTCCAGATTTCGCCGTCTTCGTCGGGAGTGATCTGCACATCGAGCGCGGCGGTGAGGGTGCCGTCGTCGGCGGTAATCTTGTAAGCGGCGGTGACATCTTCACCGGCGGCATTGCGGATTACAACCTGCGAGGCATCAAGCGTGCCCTCGTAATTCCCCGTGAGCGTGCAGTCCTCGCCACGCACAAGCGCGGAGACTACTGCACCGGAAACTTCCGCCGTAGGCCCGGACACGGGCTCGGTGTAGACGATTTCCGTTCCCTCTTCGTTGAGTGCCCACCCGGCAGGCAATTCAGTTGTGGCAGTTACAGAGCCATTGAGTACCTCGATGGCCGGCACCGTCTCCTGCTCTTCCGCCACGGCAATCGCATCGGCCACGCTCGCGTATGTGGCATTGCCGATTGCCGCAAGAGCCTTTACGAGACCGCCGGCGGCGGCATCCACTGCAAGACCCGTGAAGGCGGCATTGCCTCCAACCGTGACAGGCGTGGTTTTGAGATCAACGACTTCCGCCGCATCGGAACCCGTGCCCGAAAGTATCGCATTTACATAGATGCCATTCGCAGGTTCCGCGTCCAATGCCACGCTATCGATCTTGATGGCGGATTTGGTCGAGATGTTTAACGTTCCCGTATAGTTCACAAGCTCGCTCACCTCGTAATATGTCTTGTATCCAGTGTTTCCATTGGAGAAGGTCGTCAACGAGCCAGATCCCGACAGCCGCGAAAATGTCGTTTTATTGCCGAGCGAGGTATTGCTTCCATATCCGTTGGTGAGCGTTACGTCCGCATTGAGCACCACAGCAGGAGCGATGGACGGAGGTGTGTTGCCGCTCACGGCTTTGAGATAGCCGGCCGTCACGCCGCCGTTGATTGCAACCGTGGAGTTTGCATTGCCGTAGTCATCTAAAACCAACGCGCCAGAGGTATGCGCCCATCCGATACCGAACGTGCCAGTCCAGTTCGCACCAAGCGTCAGTGAGGTGTTGCCAAGGGCGTATGCAAACGATACAGTGCCCGTGCCGCCGTTTGCCGGGGTGATCGTCTCCGCATCGCTGAACGATTGAGTTGCCATATCGTAGGCGATTGCTTCAACCTGGCCGCCGAGCGTGACAGATTCGGTGAAGTCCCCTACTGCATTGGCGAACGTGAAGGAACCCGTCGCAACTTGGATACCCGCAAGCCGCCCGGTATTCGCGAGCGTGATGGTGCGAGTATTGTTGGCACTGCCTGCGATAAGAACAAGCGTGTCGCCCGCAAGAAGCGTAGTGCTCTTAAAGTTATCGTCATACGCCACGAGGATGCCAGCGTTGTCCACAAGTTTCGTATTGACCGCAGTAGCGTCATCGATTGTGATGTCGCTATTGACAGTGAGGTAAAGCGTCTTCGGCGTGGCACGTGCAGCGACCACTGCTTCGTAGTAGCCGTTTGCGTTGTAGCGGACGCTCACGCGCGATGCATCACCGCCATCGACAGTAGCAGCGATGTCCAAACCCTCTGCTGCATTACCCGTGAGTTGAACGACCGTCTCGGCACTTAGGTAGTCGAGATCGATGCTTCCCGAAAGATCGAACGTCAACGTTGCGCCGTCGGCCACGGAAACGGTGGAACTCGCAAGATCCAGCGCACCGCTTTCGATAACGGTGGAGGCGTTGAATACCGCATTTGCCACAGCGAACGTCCCCGAGCCCTTCTTGATTGTCAAGGATGCTCTCTCCACGCCATCTTTGGCATCAACGGTGAAAGTATCGAGCGAGACATCCGCATTGACGGTAAGCGCAGCATCGGCAGAGGCCGCAACTACAGTGGCATTCGCGTCGGCTGCGGGAGCATTTGCTGTTTCGGCATTGTATTCCCATGCGCCTTCGGCGGAAATATCCTCTTCGCCGGAGACCTCGCGGGTGTAGACATCGCTATTGACATAGCCAAACTCTTCAACGAGCGCCGCATGGAGGTTTGCGCCGATTTCACCGTTGTAGAGGCGGATGAAGTCGATTTGCGAATTTGCATCCGCCGTATCGTCAAGCTGG
>JAFVCR010000166.1 GCA_017479035.1 Kiritimatiellia bacterium
ACATCGTAGAGCCGCCGTCCAAAACGAGCAGGAACTACAATGCGAGCGCGAGAGCCGCTTTCGCCGCAGGGAAACGCCATTTACGCAACGCAACGCGGCACAACAACGCGGCGGAGAGGAGCGCGGCGGCGGTGTTGGCAATGTCGAAGAGTATTTTCCTATCTGCGAGAAGCCCGCAGAAAAGACGCACGAAGAAGTGCACCACTGGGCGGTAGTTGTTGCGGAGGTTTTCTATCCACACATCTCCTATGCTGGAATAATAGTGCCCAGAGGCATCGAGCGCGTAGATGAAGTCGTCCCAGCAGTATTGATAGATATGGTTCAGCGCGAATACGCCCGCGCCGAATATCGCGAACGCTGCCAATGCGGCAAAACGTTTCACAGGCTTTCCTCCCGGACAAAATAGAGCGGACGGCGTTTGGTCTCCCGGTATGTTTTGGCAAGATACGCGCCGAGAATCCCCGCAAAGAAAATCTGCAATCCGCCGATGAACAGTATTATGCACACGAGGCTCGGCCATCCAGCCACGGGATCTCCGCAAAGGAACTTGCGCACCACGATGAACACCATCGCCGCAAACGATACGAGGCAGCTTGCCGCGCCCAGGCACGAGGCCACCTGCAACGGCGCGGTGGTGAACGCCACGATCCCATCTATCGCATATGCAAAAAGTTTCCAGAACGACCATTTCGTCTCGCCCTTGGCGCGTTCCACGTTCTCGTAGCCGATCCATTTGGTCTTGAAACCTACCCACTGGTAGATGCCTTTCGTAAATCGGCACGTCTCTGGCATTGAAAGGATCGCCTCCACCATCCGGCGCGTCATCATGCGGTAGTCTCTCGCGCCGTCCACGAGTTCCACGTCGGAGAATTTCGCCATTATGCGGTAAAACATCCTTGCAAAGAACGAGCGGATCGGCGGCTCGCCTTTGCGCGACACGCGGCGCGTGGCCACGCTGTCCCACCCGCCGGAGCGCACTGCCTCCAGCATTTCCGGCAGGAGATGCGGAGGATCCTGCAGATCCACGTCCATTGTCGCGACGAACCGTCCCTTCGCTTTCCTGAGCCCCGCCAGCAGAGCCGCCTCCTTGCCGAAATTGCGCGAGAACGAAACGTATTTCACCCGCGCATCCCGCGCCGCTATCGCCTTGATCTTCTCGAGCGTGGAATCGGTCGAGTCGTCGTCCACGAAAACGATTTCCCATTCAAGGCCGTCCCCCGCCTTTGCGAGCGCGGCCTCCACGGCTTGCGCAAAATCTTCCACGCAGGCCTCTTCGTTTCTGCACGGCGTTATTACCGAAAGTTCCGTCATCTCATGCCTGTCCATGCCGCCATTCTACCAAATCCGCGCCGCTTGCGCAAGATGCGCACTCCGCTATTTGCGGCGGGCGAGCGCTTCGTGGTAGTCGCTGAACGAACCCTCGAACCACGTCGTTTTGCCGCCGCCCTCGAATGCGAGAATATGCGTTGCGATTCGGTCGAGGAACCACCTATCGTGGCTTACCACCATCACGCATCCGCCGAACTCCTGCAAACCTTCTTCAAGTGAGCGCAGCGTCGCTACGTCTAGGTCGTTCGTCGGTTCGTCCAAAAGGAGCAGATTGCCGCCGGACGCGAGAAGTTTTGCAAGATGCACGCGGTTTCTTTCGCCGCCGGAAAGAACACCGACCTTTTTCTGCTGTTCACCGCCCCGGAAATTGAAGCGGCTGCAGTATGCCCTGCCGTTCATGAGCGTTTCTCCGGCGAGGCGCACGAACTCGCCTCCGCCCGTGATGGCCTCGTACACGGTTTCATCCGCCTTCAACTCTCCGCGCAGCTGATCTACGTATGCCAGTTTCACCGTCTCGCCCACGGTAAGCGACCCGGAAAGCGGTTTCAGCTGGCCTGTCATCATGCGGAACAGCGTGGTTTTGCCCGCGCCGTTCGCACCTATCACGCCCACTATGCCGCCGCGCGGAAGGTCGAAATTCAAATCGTCGTAGAGCACCTGCCCGTCGAAACCCATCTTCACGTGTTCGGCTCTCACCACGAGGTTGCCCAAACGCGGCCCCGGCGGAATATGGATCACTAGATCATCCTCGCGGGTATTCACCTGCTGCGCGGCGAGTTCCTCGTAGCGTTTCACGCGCGCTTGGCTCTTGGCGCGGCGGCCCGACGGATTGGAACGCACCCACTGCAGTTCGTTCTCTATGAGTTTCTGGCGGCTCTTTTCCGCCTTTGCCTCGCGCTCGAGCATCGCCTTCTTCTGCGCGAGCCATTCCTCGTAGTTGCCCTTGTAGGGATAGCACACGCCACGGTCGAGCTCGAGAATCCAGTCCGTCACGTCGGAGAGAAAATAGCGGTCGTGCGTCACAACGATTAGCGTGCCCTTGAAATCCTTGAGGTAATCCTCCAACCACGCAACAGTCTCCGCGTCCAGATGGTTCGTGGGCTCGTCCAGAAGCAGCACGTCTGGCTTTTCCAGCAGCAGCCTGCATATTGCCACGCGCCTTCTCTCGCCGCCGGAAAGCGTCGCCACTTTCTTCTCCCCCGCCGGGCAGTGCATGGACGCCATCGCGCGCTCCACGGCGTTTTCGATGTTCCAGTAGTCGTTTGCGTCTAT
>JAFVCR010000167.1 GCA_017479035.1 Kiritimatiellia bacterium
ACAGAAATGGCGCGCGGTGCGGCAGCAGCTCCACCCCCGGTTTGTTGTGTACATGTTTGAACTGTGGAATTTCCATCTCAACCCCTGTTTGTTTGTTGTTTCACTTTTTGCATTTTATCTGCCAATGCGAATATCCGCGCCGTTGCGGCTCCGCTCAAATTGTGCCATACGCTGAAAATCGCGCCCGGCACCGCCGCCATCGGATATGCGGCAAATCGGGTCGTTGCCAGATAAACCGCAAGCCCGCTGTTTTGCATCCCGGTTTCTATCGCCACGGCACGACGTTTTGCCGGCGGCATTCCCGCCGCGCGTGCTATCGCATAGCCAAGCGCAAGCCCTAGGACGTTGTGCAACGCCACCACGGCCGCCACTTGCAACCCTCCGCTTGCCAAGCGCGATGCGTTTGCGGCAATGATTGCTGCCACTATCGCGCATATTGCAAGCGTTGCCACAGCCGGCAGGCAATCCACCGCGTTTTGCGTCGCCCGAGGGCATAACTTCTTCACTGCCAACCCCGCCGCTATAGGTGCTATCACTACCCACAGAATGCTTGCAAACATACCCGCCGCATCCACCTCCACGCTCTCGCCCGCCAATGCCCACACCAAAAGCGGCATGGCCACCGGCGCGACAAGCGTGGAGAGTGCCGTCATCCCTACCGACAGCGCAAGGTCTCCCTTCGCAAGATATGCTATCACGTTCGAGGCCGTTCCTCCGGGGCAGCACCCCACAAGCACCGTTCCAAGCATCAACGCTTCGTCCAGCGCAAATGCTTTCGCTAGCGTCCACGCCAATGCGGGCATCACTGTGAACTGCACTAGGCATCCTAGCACCGCGTCTTTCGGCCTGGTCAGCACCACGCGGAAATCCTCCGCCTTCAGCGCAAGCCCCATCCCGAACATCACAACGCCCAGAAGGGGACTTGTCATCGTCGGCTTCAGTAGCGCGAACGCACCCGGCCACAGAAATGCCAATGCGGCAACCGCCAGCACCAGCACTCCCATGCAGTCTGCAATTGTTTTGCATATTGCCCGGAACGTCCTTGGCATACATCCTCTGTAGCCGGCCTCAAACCTTTTTGAAGACCAATACGCCGTTGTGCCCGCCAAAGCCGAGGTTGGTGGAAACCGCCGCGCGAATATCCCTCTTCACTCCCGTGTTTGGCGTGTAGTTCAAATCGAGTGCGGGATCCGGTGTCTCGTAGTTTATCGTGGGCGGCACAAACGAATCGCGTATCGCAAGCGCGCACACCGCAGCCTCCAACGCACCAGTCGCGCCTAGCAGATGACCCGTCATGGATTTGGTGGAGGATATGTTGATTTTCTTTGCGCCTTCTTCGCCCCACACCGCCTTGAACGCCGCTGTTTCCATCGCATCGTTCATGGCTGTGGATGTGCCGTGCGCGTTGATGTAGTCCACCGTGGAAATATCGTCTATCTCCGCATCCGCAAGGGCTATCTTGATAGCCTTCACCGCGCCCGTTCCTTCGGGATCCGGAGCCGTGATGTGATACGCATCGCACGTTGCGCCGTATCCTGCAAGTTCCGCGTATATTTTAGCGCCGCGCGCCTTGGCGTGTTCCTCCGTCTCCAGCACGAGTATCGCCGCGCCCTCCGCCATCACGAATCCGTCGCGGTCGGCATTGAACGGCCTCGATGCCTTCTCGGGATTGTCGTTGAACTTGGTGGCGAGCGCGCGCATTTTCATGAAGCCGCCCACGCAGTATTCGAGGATCACCGCCTCGGTGCCGCCTGCTATCATCACGTCTGCGCGGCCTGCACGGATCATGTCCAGTGCCACGCCGATGGAATCCGCCGAACTCGCGCACGCCGTGGCCAACGCCTGCGCCGGCCCCTTCGCGCCAAGCAATATCGCTATGTTGCCCGCCGCTTCGTTCGGGATCATTTGCGGAATCGCCAAGGGGGAGAGGCGGTCCGGCCCGCGCTCGAACAGCGTCTTGAACTGGTCTTGCGTCACATCAAGTCCGCCTATGCCGTTGCCTATCATTGTGCCCACGCGGTCCATGTCCGCCGGCTTTACAGTGTCGGAATATCCCGCATCCTTCCACGCTTCGAGCGCGGCCACCACTGCGTATTTGGTGAAGAGCGCCATGCGGCGGATCTCCTTGGGGGAGATTATCGTGGCCGCATATTCGTCGAAGTTCTTTACTTCGCCCGCCACCTGGCAGGTGCAGCGCGACGCATCGAACTTCGTTATCTTCCCGAGTCCGCTTTTGCCGGCCTTGAGCGCCTCCCATGCGCTCTCGCGTCCATTCCCCACGGGCGTAACAAGCCCTATACCCGTTATCACTACTTTTTTCTTGCTCATGTTTTCTCCTTGAAATTCCTTCCCGGCGCGCTCCCTCACAGATGCGGCCACTGCATCAGCGCGCCTGCATATGTAAGCCCCGCGCCGAATCCCGCAAGCGCAATCAAGTCACCTTCTTTCAGTTCCCCGTTGCGCACCGCCTCGTCCAGCGAAATCGGTATCGATGCTGCCGACGTGTTGGCAGTGGTGGCGAGATTCATGAAAAACTTTTCCAGCGGCAGATTCATCCGTCGCGCCACGGCCTCGATTATGCGCCCGTTTGCCTGATGCGCGAATATCCTATCGAGATCGGCGGCATGCTTCCCTGCGTCCATGCACAGGCTCTTCACCACCGCGCTCAACGTCTTCACTGCAAACGCGAACACCGCATGCCCTTGCAGATTCAACTTCGGCAGTGTCCCTGCCTGCCCCGCGTCCGGCTCGTCCGGCGCGATGAACTGCCGCGTCCCACCCTCGCGCGTTATGAAATCCGCTCCGCCGCCGTCCGCCCCCAAAAGGCTGCGATATGCAAACGGCTCATATTTTGCATCCGCATCATCCTCCACGCCGCCTATCACCACGGCTCCCGCCCCGTCGCCGAAAAGTATGCAGCTGGCGCGATCCTTCCAATCCACTATCCGCGAGAGCGTCTCCGCGCCTATTACTATCGCCTTGCGGCCGTTGTTCGCAAGCGACCAGTTGCGCGCCATGTCAAGCGCATACACAAAACCGCTGCACGCCGCCTGCAGATCGAACGCCCCCGCATGGCGGCACCCGAGCGCATGCTGCACTATGCACGCCGTGGCCGGGAACGTATTGTAGTCGGGCGTAGTGGTGGCCAGTATCACAAGCCCTATCTCTTCTGGCTTTGTGCCCGCCGCCTCCAATGCCCTGCCTGCGGCCTTTGCCGCCATCGAAGACGTGCAATCGTCCGCACCCGCCACATGGCGCGCGTGTATGCCCGTGTGGGAGAATATCCACTCGTCGTTGGTATCGAGCGTCTTCGCCAATTCATCGTTCGTCACGATCTTCGGCGGCAGATAACTCCCCGTTCCCAGAATCTTTGCTGTCATCGTCCGTCTCCGTAGAAAGAGATACGCATTCTACCATATCCCCGCCGTGTTTTCAAGAAGTTTACAGTGCCACTAACGCCTCCGCAGTAGTTTGCAGTTTGCAGTTTTTGGTAGCAATGCCCCCCTCCACTGTGTACTGTGGGGACGCGGGCGTCTCGCCCGCGGGGGATTTGCAGTGTGCAGTTTGCAGTGTGCAGTTTTTGGTAACAATGCCCACCCCCACTGTGTACTGTGGGGACGCGGGCGTCTCGCCCGCGGAGGGTTTGCGGAGTGCAGTTATGGACGCACCGCGACAACTGCAACCTGCACACTGCAAACTGCACACTATTTCGGGGAATCCAAAATCCGAGATAAGCATGTCTCGTCCAAGTGCAAGAGTGCATAAGGAGCATATTCTGCCGCCCGGGGGTTCCGCTGTGCTCCACCCCCGTCTG
>JAFVCR010000168.1 GCA_017479035.1 Kiritimatiellia bacterium
AGGCATAGAACTCGTGCCGAACCAGAATTCGTTTGGACATCTTGAGCGGTTCCTTGCGCATCCCGGCTACAGACATCTTGCCGAACTGCCCGGCGGCGGCGCACGCACGCCGTGGGGTACTATAAAGAAGGAGCCTACGACGCTTTGCGCGACGGCGGAAGAGGCCGTGGCGTTCCTTGACGATCTTTACGGCGAACTGTTGCCATGTTTCACGTCCAATCTGCTGAACATCGGGTGCGACGAGACGTTCGATCTGCTTTCCCCCTCTGCACGTTCGGCCGCGCAATGTGCAAGCCTGGGTGCGGGGCGGGTCTATCTGGAATACATCAAGAAGGTGAACGCGCTTGCAAGGAAGCACTCCCGCCGTGCGATGTTCTGGGGAGACATAATACTGAAGCATCCGGAACTAGTCCCGGAGATCCCCAAGGACATGATTGCCATCGACTGGGGATACGAGGGCGACCATCCGTTTATGGAAGAGACGCGCCGTTTTCGCGATGCAGGGTTGGATTTCTACGTATGCGCTGGCACGAGCTCATGGAATTCGCTTGCCGGGCGAGTGGAAAACATGCGCGAAAACATAGCCTCCGCCGAAGAAGCGGCAAGGCTGAACGGAGCCAAGGGGTTCATGGTGGCGCAGAGGGGGGACGGCGGCCACTGGCAGCCGCTGGCCGCCAGCCTGCCGGGGATGGCGTTGGGCGGCATGACCGCCCGAGAGGGGCGTGCGGCGGCAAAGGCCGATCTCGAAAACGTGTTGAACCAGATGATGAAAGTTCCTCTCGGCGGGATTTTGCTGCGGCTTGGAACACTTTATCTGCGTGGAGGCGCGTTGCGTGCGAACGCAAGCGAACTTTTCCGCATACTAGCAAACGATCGCGGGTATTCGCGGCATCCCGGGCTTACAGATAGGGTGCTTGCGGAAATTTCGTCGATAGCGGAGGATTGCCGGCACGAGGCGATGAAGTATGCAAATCCGGTGTTCTACGGCGAAGGTGCTGTATGGGCGCAGGAGATTGCGTACATGGCGAATCTGGTGGATGCAGCATGCCATCGCCGCGACGAAGCGCGCTTGAAGCGTCTGCGCGCCGAGCACGAGCGCGTGTGGCTGCTGCGCAATCGCAGGGGAGGGCTTGCGGATTCGCTCGCAAAACTTCCACGTTTTTGAGGACATTTTGCTTTTACAGGCGCAAGGTTTGTGGTATAATGGGGTTTCAATGAAAGCTAATCATATTGCAATTATGTGCCGCAGCGGAGCGATTGCGGCGGTTGGCGCGTGTTTCCTTGCGGGAATAGCGGGGTGCGAAACCATTTCTAGGGCGCGCAATGCGCAGGCGGAGGTACAGGAACTCGCCAACGAGGCGGCAGAGAAGCCGAAGATTAAATTCGTCAATCCGGGGCTCAAGGATTTTCTCGACTACGCGCTTGCCAACCGTCCTGACATGGAGGCGGCGGATCTTGCGGTGGAGGATGCGGAACTTGCCTTGAAAGAGGTGCTGGCGGAGCGTTGGATACAGGTGGGGGCTGGTGCATCATACGGGCAGGCAACCGCCAACGGCAGCCACTGGAGTTGGCGCGAGCATCGCGGAAAATTCAACGGCAACGTAAATGCGGAACTCTTGATATACGACTTCGGGCGCGTAGATGCGCGAGAGGCGGCTGCACGCGAGAGCCTAGTGGCGGCGCAGGAGACGTATGCGGAGAAGGCGTGGAGCGTATTCGATGAGGTGGCTACGGCGTATTTCACGCTTTTGCAGAATGATGCGCTCCTTGACGTGGCGCGGACAAACGAGGTGGAATGCGCATTGCATCTAGATCAGGCGCAAGAACTTTTCGATGCGCAAGAGGCGAAGAAATTGGACGTGCTCCGCGCGGAACTTGATCTTTCCGACGCGAAGTTGAGAACCATCAATGCTTCAAACGACGTGATCACCGCCACCGCAGAACTTTTCAAGGTGTTGGGCATCGAAGCGGACATGGCGGCACGCGAGGACGTGCTGCCTGTGCGCGGCGATGCGCTTGCAGAGGCGCACACGGTGTTTGCGCCGAGCGAATATCGCACGGTGGCCGCGCTGGAGAAGGCGCGGGAGAGCAATCCCACTCTCAAGGTGCTGCGCGCGAAAGTACGCATGGCGCACGAAGGCGTGAATTATTCCATAGCGGATTTGTATCCCAATCTCACGGTGGGAGCGGGGTTCAATTTCACCGATCCGGCATGGAACTTCAATTGGGCGGCAGACGTGGCGCAGACCGTGTTCCAGGGCGGACGCAAGGTGGCGGAAGTTGATCGGGCGGTGGTTGCGCTCAAGACAGCATGGACGCAATACGAGGCCGCAGGGCAGCAGCTTTCGCGCGACATCGACGTAGCAATTGCAGTGCGCGACAATGCCCGCCAGAGCCTGGAAACGGCCAAAGTGCAAGTACGCCAGGCGCAGGACAATCTGGAATTGGTTACGCACCAGTTCCGGCTGGGCGATGCATCGCGCGTGGATTTCACCGATGCGGTAGGCGATTTGGCGGATGCGCTAGGCGTGCGGGTCAAGGCATTCTACGCAGGGCAGATGGCCGAGGCGCGGCTGATTTCGCTTATAGGCTGCGCAGAC
This sequence comes from Kiritimatiellia bacterium, assembly GCA_017479035.1. Classification (GTDB taxonomy): domain Bacteria; phylum Verrucomicrobiota; class Kiritimatiellia; order RFP12; family UBA1067; genus RGIG5050. The sequence continues at coordinate 2,601 of JAFVCR010000168.1, forward strand.
AAGAGCCACGAGACGGAGGCGCAATGACAATGCATGGCAGGTTAACCTCAGGGCTTCAGCATGAAAAATTTTTTAGGATGTGGTATAATATCAGCATGGAAGAATTATTGCTTGAAGGAGTGGAGGATTCAAGGCAGGACTGGAAGA
>JAFVCR010000169.1 GCA_017479035.1 Kiritimatiellia bacterium
AAAACGCCATATCTTCCCCTCCATGACACGTCGCGCAACGCTTCTCGCGGAAAATTTCAAGCCCCGCCAGCTGCACCTCGTCAAGCGGCGGCGCACCCTCGGCCGCATTCCTTCCCGCCAAATGTTCATCAAAACGTATTTCCCGCGACCGCAACGACCTCACCCCCTCCACGACCGCCCCCACCATGCGCCGCTCGTCGAACCGTTCTGTTGCGATTTCTGGATATTTCCCCGTCAACGCCGCATCCCTCCTTATGCGTTCCAGCGAATTTGAAAGCGTCCCCGCCCCGGCAAAATCCGCCGCCGTTATCATTTCCTCCACCGCATCTTGCAGGCTTGTGCAATGCCCGTCCGCAAAAAACCGCTTACGCCATGCCAGATTCGTTATCGGCCTCGTAGTCTTTCCTGCATGCACCTGCCCGTCGTTGTATCCCGCATTCGGATCGTGGCACGCCGCGCACCTCTTGTGCGCATTCGCCGCCAGATAACGGCTCTGCAAAAGCCGGCGGCCTATCTCGGCCTGCCTCGGGCTCGATGTCATCGTCGCAAACGGCAACGCCGCGATTTCCACCCCCCCCTTCCCCGGGCAATACTCCAGCAGCGCAAACGTAACGGCTGCCACCGCAGCCACTCCCGCCGCCGCACGCAATGCCCGCTTGCCATTCATGGCCAAAACACCTTTGCCGCCGCATCGTAGCGCGGCTCTTTTGCAAGAGAAGCGAAACGCGCCTTCATTTCATCGATAGAATCTCCCCCGAGTTTCTCCTTCAACGCATCCGCCAGCACCACGCACTCTATCGCCTCCGCCACCACCACCGCACGCGGCACGGGGCAGAAATCGCTGCGCTCGTATACCGTCCGTGCCGCCTCCCCCGTGGCGAAATCCACCGTCCCTAGCCCCTTCAAAACCGTCGGAATAGGCTTCATCGCAATTCGCGCCACTATCGCCTCTCCGTTGGAAACTCCCCCTTCGATGCCGCCGTTGCGGTTCGTGCCGCGCACCACGCCACCCTCCGCATCGCGTGCAATCTCATCTTGCGCTTCGCTCCCTCTCCGCCGCGCCAGCATGAAACCGTCTCCGATTTCCACACCCTTTATTGCCTGCATCCCCATCAAAGCCCCCGCAAGCCGCGCATCGAGCCTCTCCGCCGCCACAACGCTCGCCCCAAGCCCCACCGGCACTCCTCTCGCCACAATTTCTATTATGCCGCCAAGCGTTTCACCCTCCGCTTTGGCCTTCGCTATCGCATCTGCAATGGCCTCCTCCCCCTCCACGCCGCCTATTTCAAGCACTCTCCCCTCCACGGAAATGCCAAACTCCGCCAGGAATTTGCGGCACACTGCGCCCGCCGCCACACGCGCCGCAGTCTCCCGCGCCGATGCCCTCTCCAGCGCAAGCCGCGCATCGTCGTATCCATATTTCACCGATGCCGCAAAATCCGCATGCCCCGGCCTCGGCGTTGTAATGGCCGCCACTTCGCGCCCCTTCCATGCCGCATGGTTGCGGTTCTCTATGGCAAGTGCCACCGGCGCACCCGTAGTCTTCCCCGCCATCACTCCCGCAAGTATATGCGCCGTATCATGCTCTATGGCCATCCTGCCACCCGCACCCAACGGATTCTGGCGGCGCGCGAGATCTGCTGCAATATCCCCTTCCGCAATCGCAAGCCCCGCCGGCAGCCCCGTCACCACCGCCACCAGTGCCTCTCCATGAGACTCTCCGGCCGTTATGTATTGGATCGTATTCATACGCAGATATTATGGCAGAAAAATACGCCTTTGTCAAAAGGATTTTGACGAATCGCCGCAAATCTGCTATAATGCCCACATCATGAATACAGTTTTAGTTGGTGCGCAGTGGGGCGACGAGGGCAAAGGCAAGATTATTGACGTCTTGACGGATAAGTCGGACTATATCGTCCGCTATCAAGGCGGCTCCAATGCCGGGCATACGGTAATCGCAGAAGGCAAGAAACGCGTCCTGCGCCTTGTCCCCAGCGGCATCCTCCACGACGGCAAAACCTGCGTCATCGGCAATGGCGTGGTGATGAATCCCCTCGACCTCATCGAGGAAATCGAAACCCTACGCTCCACCGGCATCGAAGCCAAAGGCAGATTGTGGATCTCCACCCGCACGCAAATGGTCATGCTCTACCACCGCGCTCTCGACAAGGCCGAAGAAGCCGCCCGCCCCGAAGGCAAGAAAATCGGCACCACCGGGCGCGGCATCGGCCCCGCTTACGCCGCCAAGGTAAACCGCTCCGGCTTGCGTTGTGGCGACATGCTCGCGGAGAATTTTCTCGACAAGGTGCGCGAGCAGGTTGAGGAAACCAACATCCGCCTCAAGGAACTCGGCGCGAAAGATTCCGACCTCGCCATCCCCGGCCTCGTCGTTGAAAACGGCCAGATCGATGCCGCCGCAACCGTCGCCACATACGCCGCCGCCAAAGAACGCCTCTCCCCGTATATCCGCGACACCGTCCCCCTCCTCCACTCCGCCAAAGCCTCCGGCAAATCCATCCTCCTCGAAGGCGCACAAGGCACCATGCTCGACATCGACTTCGGCACCTATCCCTTCGTCACAAGTTCCAACCCCACCGCCGGCGGTGCCTGCATCGGCTCCGGCCTCTCCCCGCGCGATATTGACTGCGTTGTGGGCGTCGTCAAAGCCTACACCACCCGCGTCGGCGAAGGCCCCTTCCCCACCGAACTTTTCGATGCCGACGGGCGCACCCTTGCCGAACGCGGCCACGAATTCGGTGCCGTCACAGGCCGCCCCCGCCGCTGCGGCTGGTTCGATGCCGTCGTGGCGCGATACGCTCAACAAATCAACGGCATTGACTATTGGGCTCTCACCAAACTCGACGTGATGGACGTTTTCCCGAAAATCAAAATCTGCGTCGCATACGAAATCGACGGTCAAACAACTCGCGACATGCCCTGCTCCGCAGACGCTCTCGCCCGCGCCAAACCCGTCTATGAAGAAATGGACGGCTGGATGTGCGAAACCAGCAACATCACCCGCATCGAAGACCTCCCCCCCAAGGCCAAGGCTTACGTCGAACGCCTCGTGGAACTCTCCGGCGCAAAACTCGGCATCCTCTCCATCGGTCCCGCCCGCGAATCCACTTTGAGGATTGCCCTTTGACGGATCTGCGGCATATCGCCATCATAATGGACGGCAACGGACGCTGGGCGCTAGAGCGCGGCAAAAAGCGTCTCGACGGTCATCGCGCCGGTGCCGCCACCCTCGAGCGCGTCATGCATTGGGCAAAGGCTGCCGGCGTTGAAATCCTAACCGTCTACGCCTTCTCCACCAAAAACTGGAAACTACCGCAAGACGAGGTCGACGGCCTGATGAAACTCCTCGGTTGGTTCATTGGCCGCAAGAAAAAACAACTCGTCAAAGACGGCGTGCGCTTCCGCGTGATGGGTCGCAAGGCCGATCTGCCCGAAAAACTGCAAAAGTCAATCGCAGACCTCGAAGCGGCCACCGCCGCCGGCACATGGCAACTTGTAGTGTGTTTGAGTTATGGCGGACGAGCGGAAATACTCGATGCCGCAAAGAAGTTTGCTGAATTGCCCGCAACCGAACGCGACGAGGCGCATTTCAAAAATTGCCTCTACTTGCCCGACTTGCCCGACCCCGATTTGATAATACGCACTAGCGGCGAATTCCGCGTCTCGAACTTCCTCCTGTGGGAATGCGCATACTCCGAATTCTACATCACTCCCGTCCTCTGGCCCGATTTCTCCGAGGCCGATTTCAACGCCGCCATCGCCTCCTTCCATTCGCGCGAACGCCGTATGGGAGGCCACAAATGAGCAGAGCTTCAACACAGAACAAGAGTTTCTGACGATGCACCCACTCTACTCCAAAGCAAATTCGCTGACGCATGATGTAATCAGTGCGGCGATAGAGGTTCAGAACCATTTTGGAACCGGCCTGCTTGAAAGCATTTATGTAAAATGCCTTGCTAGAGAATTGAGTTTGCGCGGATACAAAACAGCACGGGAAAAACCTGTTTCAATATCCTATAAAGGGCTTGAATTCTCCGAGAAATTATTTGTCGATTTGCTGGTTGAAGATTGTCTGGTCATCGAAGCGAAAGCAGTTGTGCCCGGTGCGGGCGATATAGGCGTATTTCGCGCACAAACGCTTTCATATCTCAAACTTCTTGATCTCCCTTTGGGTCTCATCATAAATTTTCACAATCCTAGGCTTGGCAAAGCCGGCGTCCGGCGCGTTATTTTGAAAGGTGCGGACAAATGACCGGACGCTCTGCGCAATTCTGCGGGGCTTCTGCGGTCTCTGCGTTGAAATATGCAAACAAATCAAATGGAGTTCCCCATGAATCCTACCCTTAAACGTACCGTAACAGCTCTGGCCACGGCTGCCCTCGTAGTGTTGGCGTTCGTATTCATCCCTCAACGGCTTGTGCGCTATGCCGTTGTTGCCGTCTCCGCGCTTGTGCAATTGGAGTTTTACCTCATGGTGCGCGCCAAATACCACTCAGCCCCTGCAATCGGTATTTTCATGGGCACGCTATTCCTCCTCGGCACGCCGCCTGTGCCCATGTTCTTTGCCGCCGCTGCCGCGATAATGCTCTCCAAACGCTACTCGCGCCCGCTTGAGACTCTCGCCACCACGCTCTTCGGCGTGCTATACATCCCCGTGCTCCTCTCGGCATTTATAAGCATCGCATCGCTCGCGCCCGCAGGCAGGATCGGCATCTACACGCTCCTCTACGTCGTCTCCGCCACCAAACTTTCCGACATGGGCGGCTTCGCATTCGGCAAGGCGTTCGGCAAACACAAGATGTGTCCCGCGATTTCCCCAAAGAAATCGTGGGAAGGCTTTGGCGGCAGCGTCTTCGGCGCATTCCTCGCAACGTGCATCTTCATTTCAATCGCCAAAGCCAACTCGTGGAGCGATGCCATTGCGTTCTGGAAAATCTCCTCTTCCTACTTGTGGGCAATCCCGTTGGGACTCTTCTTCGCCGCATTCGGCACGATGGGAGACCTCGTAGAAAGCCGCATCAAACGCGAAGTGGAAGTCAAGGATTCCGCCACGTTCATGCCCGCAGGCCTTGGCGGCTTCCTCGATATGTTCGACTCCATCCTTTTCACGCCCGCGCTCTTCCTCTCGATACTTCCTTTCTTCCCCTGATGCCGCTCACCGCCGCGCTTCTTCAATCGCCACCTCTACACGATAGAACCCGCTCCTTGCATCCGCCGCCGGAACCACGGTGGCGGTTTTGCCTTCCATTCTCTCTCCGGCATTCCACTCGCTCTTGAGGTCGCTCTTTTCGTAAAGCGTGCACACCACGTCCACCGCCGGTATCGTCGGCGCATTTGGTATGGAATTTTCTACGGACACCACCACTTTCCCATCCTCTATTTTTATCTCCGCCTCCACTTTTGCATTGCTCTCTTCGGCGGACATCCCCAGAATGAAATTCAGATAGTTTGGATAGCCGTTTGCGCCGCGCTCTTCCATGTAATCATGCCAATCGTATCCCCAATTCCATTCCACGAGTTCCTGATATGTCTCGTCTGCATCGAGCCACGCCTGCAACGTTGCATCGTTTGCGATTGCAGCCGCCGTTCCCGGGATTGCATAGGTATCTGCAATCTTTTTGCAGTAGAGCCTCTTCGCCGCAAAGTCCCATGCAACCTCCCAACCGTA
>JAFVCR010000170.1 GCA_017479035.1 Kiritimatiellia bacterium
AGAGCATAACGCCTCACGCAAAGTCCACGAAGTTTTTAAGCCGCGAAGCGGCGAAAGAATACAGACGGGGGTGGAGCGCAGCGGAACCCCCGGTACAGACAAAACAAAAAACAAGCCCCGAAGGGGCGGCAGAATATGCTCCTTATGCACTGTTGACTTGGACGAGACACGCTTAAAATAGTTTGCAGTTTGCAGTTGTCGCGCTGCGTCCATAACTGTACACTGCAAACCCACCGCGGGCGAGACGCCCGCGTCCCCACAGTACACACTCTCCTTCTCTCGTGTTAGCGTATTCGGGGAAAAGTCTCCCCTCTTTTTCTCCATTATCGTAATATATTTTTCCTTGATTTTATTGGCTCAAATGAAAATCCGGGAAGCATGAAATTCCGCTCTGCTTGCATTGGAGAGGTATTTATGGTATTATCGCCTCTGCTGAAAAGGAGGATTGGATGAAGCGAGCTGTATTTGCAATGGCTGTTTGCGCTGCGATTGCAGCGGCGGGTGCGGCAAAACCGCAAGCCGTCGTGATTTTCTATGCCGACGACCTCGGATACTTCGACACCTCCACATACGGTTCGCAGCACATACCCACGCCAAATCTCGACGCACTCGCCGCAGAAGGGGTAAAGTTTTTGGATGCGCACTCTGCAACATCCGTATGCACGCCCAGCCGGTATTCGCTCCTTACGGGAAACTATGCTTTCCGCCGCAAGAACAACCATATTCTCGACGGAGACGCAAAACTGATTCTTCCTCTGGAAGGCGGTGGCGTGTTGACACTGCCAGCCATGATGCGCGAAGCCGGATACCGCACGGCCGCAATAGGGAAGTGGCATCTGGGGCTAGGAGCTGGAAGTGAGCCGACCGATTGGAACAGTCGCGTTTCTCCGGGGCCGCGAGAAGTGGGGTTCGAGAGTTCCTACATAATGGCCGCTACGGCAGACCGCGTTCCGTGCGTGTTCCTGCGCGATGGAAACGTGGTTGGCCTCGACCCCGCAGACCCCATAGAAATCTCCTACTCGCGTTCGCCGGATCCTATCTGGGAAGGGGAGATCACCGCCAAAACAAACCCGGAACTCTTGAAGTGGTGGGGACGCTCTGCCGACAAGCAGCACGACAAAACAATCATAGACGGTATATCGCGCATCGGCCATCAGCGCGGTGGCAAAGCAGCCAACTGGAAAGGCGAAGACATTGCAGACGTTCTTGCAGAAGAGGCCGAGAATTTCATCGCGTCCAGTGAAGGGAAACCGATATTCCTCTATTTCTGCACAGCGGACATCCACGTCCCGCGAGATCCTCATCCTCGCTACAAGGGCAAATCTCAGCTTGGTTTGCGCGGTGACGTGGCGGTGCAGATGGACGATACGCTGGGGAAGGTGCGCGATTCGCTGGCACGCCACGGATATTTGGATACGCTTTTCATTTTTACGTCCGACAACGGCCCTGTAGTGGGCGACGGCTACCTTGACGGCGCGCGCATGGCCTATGCCGCTGCAAACGTCAACCCGGCGCATCCGTTCACCGGCGGCAAATATACAATATACGAAGGCGGCACGCGCGTTCCAATGGTAGTTGCCTGGCCGGGTCACACGCCGAAAGGGGCTACATCGTCCGCACTAGTAAGCCAGACGGATTTTGCACGTTCCATCGCTTCTATAATAGGATACGAGGTGCCGGAGGGGTCGATGGGCGATTCGCAAGATCTTTCGCAGACGCTGCTCGGTGCAAGGGCGACAGGGCGCGACACGCTAGTGGAAGAAGCCGGGTGGGGCTCATGGCGCGGGTTCCGCATGGGGTCGTGGAAACTGATGACGGACGGGGAAAATGCAAAACTGTTCGACCTCGCGCAAGATGTGACGGAAACAGAAGACGTGGCATCCAGCCGCAGCGACTTGGCTGATTTCATGAAAGCGTCTTTGCGCGACACAGTGCAAGAGCACAAGCGGCATTGAGGTTTAACCACGAACTACACGAAATACACGAAAAATGGGGGGGGGATGCGATGTATATATAAGGATATAGGGTGGAAGCCGCGGGCGAGACGCCCGCGTCCCCACAGGGGGCAAACACCGCACTACAGGGGGCAAACACCGCACTACAGGGGGCAAATACCGCACCACAGGGGGCAAACATCGCACCACAGGGGGCAAGAAGACTGCAAACTGCAAACTTTTAAAATGCAAGCAGCAAAAACATCTTGACATACCTACTGGAAAGTATGTATAATATGCGCCAATTTTTGGGAACGACAAGGATTTATGGCACGCAGAACGCAAAAGGATGCAGAGGCGACACGCGAGAGGATTCTCGCGAGTGCGCTTGATTTGTTCCTTGAAAAGGGGTATGCGCGCACGACGTTTGACGACGTGGCAAAGCCGCTAGCCATGACGAAGGGGGCGGTGTTCTGGCATTTCGATTCCAAAGAGGCGTTGCTGCTCGCGCTGGTGGGGCGCGCGATAACTTCGATATGCGACATGATGCGCGAGGCACTGCCGGAGGATCGCGCCGCGCTGACGTTTCAGGACGTGGCGGCGAGCATGGTGAATATAGCAGTGCATATCTGCGAGAACGTGGAGATGCGCAAGTTCTTCCTCTTGGTGCGCACGCAGGTGCGCTGGCAGGAAGGCTCGATGGCGGCGGTGCGGGAAGAGATTTTGAGCGACAAGACGTTCGGCCCCAAACAGGCGTTCATGATCGCGCTAGAGAACGACAGGCGCAACGGGCGCATACGCGCAGACGTGGACGCGCAGCAGGTGATGCATATCGCGCTTGCGATATGGGACGGACTGCTTGCGGAGAAGATAGACGGCTTTCTGGAGGCCGATCTTGCGACGACGATTTCAAACGCCTACAAGGCGGCTTGGGAAACCATACGATTTAAGGAGCAGACATGAGCGAAGAGAAGAAAGAAGAAGGTTCGGTTGCAGCGAAAATCGGAGCAATCGTGGGTTGGCTTTTGACGGCAGTGGCGTGCGGCGCGGCAGGATGGATAGGCCGCGAACTGTGGCCGGAGGAGAAGGCGGCACCGCAGCAGCAGGCGTTGCCGCCGGCGACAATCGCCACGACAAACGTCCAGATGCGGGCGTACAATCTCGCCGAGAGGTATGTGGCGCATGCGGAGCCGGAGCAGGAGGTGGACCTCTTGCCGCAGGTGGACGGCTACATAAAGGAGATAAAGTTTAGGGAAGGCGATACGGTGGACGAAGGGCAGGTGCTGTATGTGATCGACGACGAACGCTACCAGGCGGTCGTGGGGCAGCGCGAGGCGGATCTTGCGGCGGCGCAGGCCGAGGCCGAACGCGCACGCCGCTACCGTACACGCATGGAAACGGCAGATTCGCGCGGCATCACGCAGCAGGAACTCGACAACGCCATCAGCGCGGATCTCAATGCAAAGGCGAAAGTGAAGCAGGCGGAGGCGAACCTCGTGGTGGCGCGCTACGACGTGAACCATGCCGTGGTGAAGGCACCGTTCAAAGGCAAGATCGGCAAGTCCAACGCGCATATCGGCGATTACGTAAGTCCGGCGAAGGGAGCGTTGGCGCATCTGGTGCAGATAGACCCCATGCGTGTGACGTTCTCGTTCACGGACCGCAGCTACATTGCATGGAAGAGCGCGCTCGAAGACGGCAGAGACATCGACCGCCGCATGCGCCTCATACTGCCGAACGGCAATGAATACACGGGCGGCGAGGGCAAGTTCGCGTTTGACGACAGCACGATGAACGCCTCCACCGCTTCCATTACGATGCGCCTTTCCTTCCCCAACGAGGGAGGGCTGCTTGTGCCGAACACGTATCTGACACTGCTGGCGGACTATCGCAAGGCTCCAGAGTATCCGTGCGTTCCGCAGACGGCAGTGGTGGATCTGCCGGGCGGCAACCAGGGCGTGTGGATAGTGAAAGCGGACGGCACTGTGGAGGCGCGGCCCGTGAAGACGCTTGGCACGTTCGAGGGCTGGGTCCCTGTGACAGAAGGCGTGGAAGAAGGTGAAAGCGTGGTGACGGCGGGCGTGGGAAAACTTGGCAATGGAATGAAGGTGGTGAATGTGCAGCCCACTTCCAACGACGAGAACGACCCCGAGCATAAAACCTACGAGGAGCGCGAGAAGATCCGCAATGCGCGCTGATGACGTTTCGGCCGCCGGACGGATGTGCGTGTTTAGTGGCTGGAGATAAAAGGATTTCAAGATGAAAATATCCATACGCAAGTCAATCGACGAGATAAAGACGTTCTCGCGGACGTTCGTGGAGAGGCCGCGTTTTGCAATGGTCATTGCAATCGTGCTGTCGCTGGGCGGCATCATGGCGATGAGGAATCTGCCGATTTCGCAATATCCGCGTGTGACGCCGCCGGAGATACGCGTGACGTATTCGTATCCGGGCGCGAACAGCCGCGAGGTCATGAACACGATAGCCACGCCGATCGAGGACGAAGTGAACGGCGTGGACGACATGATCTACATGACTTCGGAATGCTCGGACGACGGCACGTATTCGCTGACGGTTTCCTTCGAGGTAGAGTCCGACCGGGACATGGACCAGGTGAAGATCCAAAACCGCGTATCGCAGGCGGAGGCGAAACTGCCTACGGAAGTGAAGCAGCTAGGCGGGCGCGTGAGAGCGCAGTCGACGGACTTTTTGGGATTTCTCGCGCTGCGCTGCCCGAAAGCGACGATGAGCCGGCTTGAGATTTCCGACTACATCTACAACAACATCCAGCCTGTGCTGCTGCGCGTTCCGGGCGTGGGCGAAGCGACGGTGTACGGCCCGAAACTTTCCGTGCGCGTGTGGCTAGACCCAGATCGCATGGCCGCGCAGCGCATGAATTCGGAGGAGGTCATAGCCGCGCTGTCTTCGCAGAACATACAAGCGTCGCTTGGTTCCGTGGGCGCGATGCCGGTGGAGAAATACGGCGCAAAGACGTATTCGCTCGTTGCAAAAGGGCGTTTGATGACACCGGAGGAGTTCAACGAAATTGTGGTGCGGCGCGGCGAGGACGGCTCGCTCGTGAAACTCAAAGACGTGGCGCGCACGGAAATAGGCGAGCAGTCGTACGCGTTCGACGGCCAATACGACGGCGCGACCGCCGTTTCAATCGCCGTGCAGCAGAAACCCGGCGCGAACGCGATACAGGCGATGGATGCGCTTCTCGCGGAGATGGACCGGCTCTCGCAGAGCTTCCCGGACGGCCTTGAATACGTTGTGGCATACGATGCCACCGAGAACGTAAGAATGTGCATCAAGGAAATCGTAGAGACGCTTCTCATCACGTTTGGCCTTGTGGTGCTGGTGTGCTATCTGTTTTTGCAGGACTGGCGCGCGACGCTCGTGCCGTGCCTGACGATTCCGGTCTCGCTAGCATCCACGTTCATTCTGATGGCGGTTCTCGACTACTCCATCAACACGTTGACGCTTTTCGGGCTGGTGCTTGCCATCGGCGTGGTGGTGGACGACTGCATCGTGGTGGTGGAACGCGTGCAGTTCCTCATCGAGACGCGCGGATACAATGCCAAAGAGGCGACGATACAGGCGATGAGCGACGTGACAAGCGCGGTCATCGCGACGACGCTCGTACTGCTAGGCATTTTCGTGCCGATAGGATTCATGAGCGGCATAACGGGGCGCATCTACCAGCAGTTCTCCGTGACGCTTTCCGCGGCAGTGTGCTTCTCCACAGTGTGCGCGTTGACTCTCGCGCCGGCACTTTGCTCGCTTCTGTTGCACGAGGCGCATCCCTACCGCCACGGCCCGCTTGCGTGGTTCAACAGCGGAATCAACGCATTCAAGGGGCTCTTCATACGCATTGCGAAGTTCCTTGCAAAACGCATATTCCTTTCGCTGGTGCTGTTGGTGCTGACGATGCTGCTCACGGTGAGGGTGTATTTCCGTTCGCAGACGTCGTTCCTCCCCACGGAAGATCAGGCGGTTGTTTTCGCGTCGCTGGAAATGCCGGAAGGCACCACGTCCGACCGCACGCGCGACGTGGCGTTGCGGGCAGTGGAACTTCTGCAGGAGGAGTTCCCCGGCGAAGTGGCGAGTGCGCTTTCAGTCAACGGCATTTCCATGACGGCGGGGCGTGGAGAGTCGCAGGGAATGCTGATCATCCAGCTCAAAAAGTGGGACGAGCGCACACGCGCAGACCAGCACGTCAACGCGTTGATTCCAAGGATGCAGGCCGCGCTCGCCAAGATTCCGGAGCCTTCGTGGCGCGTGTTCGTGCCGCCGGCGATACCCGGGCTTGGCATGAACAACGGCATCGACCTGCGCCTCGAATCAATCGAATCCACGGATCCGGAACTTCTCGATGCCACGCAGCTCAAGGTTCTCGGTGCGCTCAACGCCAATCCGAACATCCTTATGGCGTTCTCCGGCTTCACGTCGAAAACGCCGCATTTGCGCTTCCATCTCGACCGCACCAAGGCGGAGATGTTTAACGTACCCGTTGCGACGGTCTATACGACTTTGCAGAACTATCTGGGCTCGCGCTACGTCAACGATGTGAACCTCGGCACGCAGGTGAACCGCGTGACGGTATGCGCAGACTGGAACGGACGCGCCACGCCGGAGGACGTGGCCAAACTCTACGTGCGTTCCACCACGGGTGAAATGGTGCCGGTCGGTTCGCTGGGCACGATCACTCACGAACTCTGGCCGCGCATCATGAAGCGCTTCCAGATGTTCCCGGCTTCCGACATCACGATTTTGCCCAAGCCGGGTGTCGCGTCCGGGCAGGTGATTGCCGAAATCAAGCAGACGCTGAAGGAGATTCTGCCGTCCGGCTTTGCCTATGAATGGGGAGGCATCACATTCCAGGAGCAGCGCAACGAAGGCTCTGCAGGGCCGTTGATCCTCATGGCGATTCTCTTTGGCTATTTGTTCCTAGTGGCGCAGTACGAGTCGTGGACGATTCCGCTGCCGGTGATGCTGTCCATTTTCGTGGCGGTGTTCGGTGCGCTCGTGGGGCTGAAATGGCTTGGCTCGTGGGACTACTTCAAGAATGCGGATCTTTCGCTGAGCGTGTATGCGCAGTTGGGGCTGGTGCTGCTGATCGGGCTTGCATCGAAGAACGCGATTTTGATCGTGGAATTCGCCAAAGACAAGCGCGAGGGCGAGCACTATTCAATAGTCGATGCTGCAGGCGCGGCTGCGGGCGAACGTCTGCGCGCCGTGTTGATGACGGCGCTCACTACGCTTCTTGGGACGCTTCCGATGGTGCTTGCCACGGGCGCGGGTGCGGCAAGCCGCGTTGCGATAGGCGTGACGGAGTTCTTCGGGATGCTGTTCTCGGTGTGCTTCGGCGTGATACTCGTCCCGGGGTTGTATGCGCTTTTCCAGACGTGGCGCGAAAACGTCAAGAGGCTCTTTGCCTACATCTCAGCGCGTGCGTTGCGCAAGCGAACGCTCAAGCAGCGTGCCGCAGATGCACGCGAATCGGCAAAGTAAGGATTTGAGCGGAACCATGCAAAATGCGCCGGCAGGAGCCGGCGCATTTTGCACTTGCGTTTCGGCGAGCGGTTTGGTAGTATCGCAGTGAACAGAGGAGGTAGGCAATGAATGGCGCGCTTGTGTTTTTTGCTATTGTAGCGTTTGCGATAATAGTCACGATAATGAAGACTGCGGTTGTGGTGCCGCAGAAAACGGCGTATATCGTAGAGAGGCTTGGCAAGTATCGTTGCACGCTGGATGCGGGCTTTCACATACTTTTCCCGTTCATAGATTCGGTGGCGTACAAGCACACGCTGAAGGAGCAGGCTGTGGATGTGCCGCCGCAGCAGTGCATCACCAAGGACAATGTGACCGTGGACGTGGACGGCATAATCTATTTGCAGGTGATGGATCCTGCGAAGGCCTCCTACGGCATAGGAGATTATCTATTCGCCACATCGCAGCTGGCGCAGACTACGATGCGCAGTGAAATAGGAAAGATCGAACTCGACCGCACGTTCGAGGAGCGCACTGCAATCAATGCGGCGATAGTCGCTGCAGTGGACAAGGCCTCCGACCCCTGGGGCGTGAAGGTGACGCGCTATGAGATAAAGAACATCACGCCACCGCGTTCGATAAGAGACGCAATGGAAAAACAAATGCGCGCCGAGCGCGAGAAGCGGGCTATGATTGCAGAGTCCGAAGGCGAACGGCAGGCCAAGATAAACAAGGCTGAAGGCGAGAGGCAGCAGGCGATAGCACTTTCCGAGGGCGAGAGGATGCGGCGCATCAACGAGGCAGAAGGTCGCGCGAAAGAGATTACCCTTGTGGCGGAAGCGCAGGCGGAGGGGTTGAGGAAAGTGGCAGAAGCGATAAATGCGCCAGGAGGGACGGCTTCCGTGAACATGCAGTTGGCGCAGGAATATCTAAAGCAGTTCGGGCAACTTGCAAAGGAAAACAATGCGATGATAGTACCGGCTGATCTCTCCAACGTGGCTGGAATACTGAAAGCCTGCACCAGCATAGTGAAAGCATGACGGTGACATGGTTGCGGCGATATTTCGCTTGCACTGCGGCATAAAAAATGATATTATAAAAGTGTTCTTTATCGCTTGGGTGGCGTAGCGTTGCCTAGGCATGGTTCCGGCGCACGGGTGTGCGGATGGGACAGGTGAACGTGGTTCACATATTTGGCTTTCGTTGAAAACTTGCAAATTTCCGATATAAAGCAAAGTATGGGGACGCGTCAAGTGTATAATGGGTAAACCATATACACGATTTGG